>JAJFUL010000111.1 GCA_021372425.1 Spirochaetaceae bacterium | reverse complement strand
ATGCCAGCCGGACCGATGATCCACCGCCCTGGCTCGATCGTGACCCGGGGAGGCTCGATGCCCTTTTCTCCCAGCTCGGATTCCATCAGCTCCATCATCGGATCGAGGAAATAGGACAGCTCGGGCTCCTTGTCGCCTGGCAGGTATTCGATGCCGAAACCTCCCCCCATGTTGAGTTCTTTAGCGGTGAATCCATATTCATCGCGGAGCTCTTCGATCAGCTTGAGAACGATTTTCAGCGCTGCGAGATGGGCGAAATTGTCGAAAAGCTGGGAACCGACGTGGAAATGGAAACCGAGAAAATCCAGGTGCGGTGAGGAAAGCACGACGCGCATGTATTCGTCGCGAACTGCCGGATCGAGCGGAATGCCGAATTTGGAATCGAGGCTGCCAGTCGAAATGAAACGATGCGTGTGACTGTCGACGCCTGGGGTCACGCGGTACAGCACGCTTATGGTCTTGCCGTAAACCTTGCCGAGGCGTTCGAGCTGCTCCGCTTCGTATCGGTTGTCCATGACGATGCGTCCGACGCCTGTGCGCACGGCAAAATCCATTTCATCAACCGTCTTGGCATTGCCGTGGAACACGATTTTCGCTGGATGTACACCCGCTTTCAGCGCTGCAAAAAGCTCTCCGCCCGAGACGACATCCAATCCCAAGCCTTCGGAGTCGACCAGACGGCACATGTCCAGCGTCTGAAAGGCCTTGCTCGCATAGACAGCCTTCGAGCCTGGATACTTGTCCAGAAAATCCGACCGAATGCGTGCGCAGCGATCCTTTATGACCGATTCTGAAACCACATAGAGCGGCGTGCCGTAGCGGCCAGCCAGGTCCACGAGATCGACCCCGTCAAAATACAGGCGGCTGTCATGCACTTCGAAGTAATCCACGATGTTCAATCTCCTTCACCGCATTCATTCCGCTTCGCGGCAAGCGGGCTCGAGAGCCTCAAGCGTACCATCGTCGGCCGAAAGCCCATACCTGATTCCAAGCGGCAGTGTCAGGTTGGGTATACAGTGCCCGGCTTGCAGACCCATCAGGGTCGGCTTTCCGCAAGGCGCAATGATGTCCCTGAACACCTCTTCAAGGCTGAGCGACGGCTTTCCCTCTGTAGCTGTGCATCGGGTCCAGCCACCGAGAACGACGCCAGCGCAGCAGTCGAATTTGCCGGCAAGCCTGAGCTGGTTCAACATCCGGTCTATCCTGTAGGGAGCTTCATCCACATCTTCCAGGAACAGGATCTTCCCTCGCGTGTCCAGCTCCCAGGGGGTGCCAATCCCCGACGTGATCAGAGACAGGTTGCCACCAACAAGCTCTCCCTCGGCTTTGCCGCCGACAAGCGTGGAAAGCGGCTTCCCGTCCGGGTTCCTGATTTTCCCAAGGGGTGCGTCGGAAAAGAGTGCTTTTTGCAGGGATTCGAACGAAGCCGGGTCGATTTCGGGCACCATGTCCGAGGATGCCATCGGTCCATGGAAGGTGACGAGCTGGCACACCTGTCCAAAAGCGGCATGCAGCGCAGTGATGTCGCTGTAGCCGAGAAATATCTTCGGGTTGCGGGCGACAAGGCCAAAATCGATTCGGTCCAGGATTCGCTGGGCGCCGTAGCCACCCTTGAGGCAGACCACTGCCTTGGCCTCAGGATCGGCGAAGGCGGCTGCCAGCTCCTGCGCGCGGGTTGCGTCCCTGCCCGCAAGGTAGCCATACTGATCGGCCGCATGGGCCGAAGTCTTCACCCTGAGCCCCAACGCAGCCAGCGCCTTCTCGGAGGCCACAACCCGCTCGGGGCTTGCTGCACATCCCGATGGAGCGATCAAACAGACTGTGTCGCCGATCAGGAGATGCCTCGGCCTTATCCTGCCAGTGTCAGCCTCAGTTCCCGGCATTGTCCTCTTCCTCCCCTCCGGCAATTAGAGAGAGCGCAAGCCCTATATTGACCTGTACGCCAATGGGCAGGCAGTCCTCGTCGACCATGAATTCCCTGGAATGGAGCGGCGCGGCCATCCCCTTGTCCCGCCCGCTGCTTCCGCAGCCCAGATGGTAAAAAGCGCCCGGCACCTTCTGGAGGAAAAAGGCGAAGTCCTCGACTCCGAGGCTGGGTTTTTCCTTCCAGCATACGGCATCCCCGCCGAGGAGATTCTCCGCTACGCCGGCCAGTCTGTCCACGACCCAGTCGTGATTGATCAAGGCCGAGTATCCGGGCTTTATCTCGACCTCACCTGAGCCGCCAAAAATCCTGGGCAGCCCCGTAACAATACTGGTTACAGCCTGTGCAATTGCCGAGCGGACCTGTGGATTCGTCGTCCTGATTGTGCCCGTCATCCGCACTTCATCCGCGATTATGTTGTTCTTCGCGCCGCCTTCGATGGTCCCGATCGTGATCACAGCCTCCTCGAGCGGCGACACCATGCGCGACACGACCGAATGCAGAGCATCCAGCACCTTGCCTGCTATCATGATCGCGTCGATCCCGGTTTCCGGATAGGCTGCATGGGCGCTCTTGCCCCGCACCGTGACAGCAAGATAATCCGACGAACCATTGAGCGCACCGTGCTTGAGCTCAACCTTTCCGACTGGCAGGTAAGGCATGACGTGGAGTCCGATCACCGCATCGACCTTTGGGTTTTCAAGACATCCATGCATGATCATCGGCTCAGCGCCCCCCGTTGTTTCTTCAGCAGGCTGGAAAAAGAACTTCACCGAGCCCGCGAGCTCGCCTTCGTGGCTGGCAAAATATCTGGCCGTTCCAAGGGCGGTCGCCATATGCACATCGTGGCCACAGGCATGCATGTAGCCTTTGTGCGTCGACGCGAAAGGCAGGCCATCGGGCTCCTGCAAGGGAAGCGCATCAATATCTGCGCGCAGGCCAACCACCCTGCCCGGCCTGGCGCCCTTCACCAGGGCCACTATCGCCGTGCCCCGCCTCTCAAAAGGAATATGAAGCTCGGTCAGCTTCCTGCAGAGATAATCCGCGGTTTCGCGCTCCTCGTTGCCCGGCTCGGGGATCTGATGCAGAGACCTGCGAACCTCGACGAGCCATGGCTTCATGGCAAGCGCTTCTGCCCTTATGGCGGCATAGTCTGTTTTTCCATCCATGATCGAACACTCCCTCTCGAAAAGTCAGCGCATCCGCTTGAGCGTCGAGGCGCCAAGCCTGTTGTCGATTGCCACTACGGATCCATCCGACAAATATACGCGAGGCACTCTCCTGCCTATGCTGCAAAGCAACTCGTTCCGGTTCGTCCCGCCCCAGTCCGAAGCTTCCTGAAAGCCGATTTCTCCGCCGCCCAGGAGTACCACTTCATCGCCTTCGGCGACTTGCTCGACTCCACCCACATCGACCATCGTCTGATCCATGCAGACCAGGCCGACCACGGGTGCCCGCTGCAGTCTCCCTCCTGAATGGATGCTGACTTGTGCCTTATTGCCAAAGCGCCGGGGATAACCATCAGCATAGCCAACGGGAAGCGTCGCCACGAGAGTCCCTCCCTTCGGCGCCTTCCAGGAACTATCGTAGGAAACCATCTCCCCACTGCGAAGACGCCGGATGCGGGCGATATGCGTGACAAAACTGCCTGCAGGAGGAAATTGATAGGCGTCGTATTCAGGCCCCATGCGGTTGGGCCTGACACCAAACAGGGCCGCTCCGACTCTCACCATATCCAGGCGGAATTCCGGGTACCGCACCGTGCCAATCGAGTCGCAGACATGGTGAAGCCCAGTCTTGAGGCCAATCTTGCCGCAATTCCCGATGATATCCTGGAAGAGGGCAAACTGAGCCTGGTCAGATTCCCTGTCGCGGAGTGCGAGGTGAGTAAAAACCCCTTCGATCTCGATCCCAGGCAGGCCGGCAATCGTCTCCATTAGAGAAACGGGATCTTCATAGGCCTTAATGCCAAGCCGGTTCATGCCTGTGTCGAGCTTGATGTGAATTGGAACTGTGGTACTCAGCATGAGCGCAGCGCGTGAAAGGGCCCGGGCGAAACCAAGGCTGAAGACGGTAGGAGTAATGCGATTCTCGACGACGCGCCCAGCGCAAGCTTCGGGTATATAGCCCATCACGAGAACCTGCACGGAAGGGAAAGAGCTTCGCAACTCGAGCGCCTCGTCCAGTGTCGCCACCGCAAACATGTTCACACCGAGCGCGAACAGCGTATCCGCCACCATGAGGGCACCATGACCGTATGCATCGGCCTTCAGCACAGCCGCAATTTTGACCAAATCGCCAACAATCATGCGCATGTCGCGAAAATTCGATGCGACGGTGTCCAGATCGACCGAGAACCATGTCGGCCTGGAAATCTCTCCTACGCATTGGTCAAAGGACAAGCCATCCATAGTGCCATCCCTTTTCATCAGCCTTTTCACCCGGGCTGGTTCATCAGGCCTGTATTCAGGTCGGACTTTCAGGTCAAACCATCGGGCCACCCGAGAGCCCTGACCTGTGCAAGCATCTTCAATATTGAAAGGGAAAACGATCCTTCATAGATTTTCGAGGCAGGGCCCGTCATGACAATTGAAGGCCTGGAAACATCCAGTGTCAAGCTTCCGCCTGGCATCATCACATTGACTTCCTTGTCAGTGTCGATGAGGCCAAGCCTGCGCGCCACAGCGGCGACAGCGCAGGAGGAAGAACCGCTGGCAAGCGTATAGCCTGCCCCCCGCTCCCATACTTCGATTTTCAGCGTACTATCATCCAGAACCTTCGCAAATTGCACATTGCTGCGCTCGGGGAAGAGCTGATTGTGTTCAACAAGAGGTCCCAAACGCCGCGCAAGCGCAGGCGTCGGATCATCCACGAAGATGACACAATGCGGATTCCCCATGGAGACGAAGCTGACGTTGAAGGTTTCGCCGTTCAAATCCATTTTTTCATGAATGAATTCTGCCTTGTCTGTGAGCAGTCCTGCCCTGCTGGCCGAAAAAGAAGGCTCGCCCATGTCGATCCAGATGCTCGGCGGATCAACGCTCTTCAGCCCAGCCCTGACGGTGCCGCCCTGTGTCGCCACGGAAAACTCTTTTGGATCCACATAGCCTTGCTCGGCAAGATAGAGTGAAAAAATCCGCAAGCCGTTGCCGCTCTTCTCGGCTTCCGAGCCATCGGGGTTGAAAATCCGAACACAAGGGATTGCTCCACTCAAAAAGCTGCCTTCCTTGGGGATTATCGTTGTCGTATTCGATGATTGGGCGACCGGGAAATTGTCAAGCGACAAAAGAGGCCCAAACAGCAGGCCGTCCGATCCCACTCCACGATTCCTGTCGCAAAGGTATCGTATTCCCTTTGCCGATGGTATGAATGGAATGTCACGGGGATCAATGACCATGTAGTCGTTTCCGAGAGCCTGGTATTTATGGAAGTGAATCTGCATGCCTCAATCCTCTACTATGCGCTGCACGCGCTGGGAGATGGCACAGGTCAATTCGTAATCGATCGATCCGAGAATGCCGGAAAGCTCCCCTGCCGGCAGCTCCGCGGTGCCGAAAAGAGTGACTTCATCGCCCACTTGCGCCCCCGGGATGTCGGTGACATCGACCAGACACTGGTCCATGCAAATGCGGCCGATGACAGGAGCTGGCTTGCCCTTTACGAGGACTGTGGCCCTGTTGGAAAGAAGCCTGGAGTAACCGTCGGCGTAACCGACCTGCAGAAGCGCCACACTGGTATCCCGCTTGGTGACGAAAGTCCGGCCATAGCTCAAGCCCTCTCCCTTGGGAACCATATGGATGCCGATGATGCTGGCGCAGAACTGCATTACAGGAAGAAAGCCTTCCGGCGGCTGGCGCTGACCATCCGGCGAAAGCCCATAGAGGATGATCCCGGGACGGACCATGTCCAGCCTTGCTTCCGGCATGGAAATGAGGGCCGCGCTGTTGGCAAGGTGCCTTATCCGCGGATGTATCCCTTCGCACGCCATGGCATTCAGGGCTTCGTGGAAACGGGCGAGCTGAAGCTCAGAAAATTGCCTGTCAGGGCTGTCCGCCTCGGCAAAATGGGAATAGACGCCTTCGATGTCAAGGGCAGGCAGATCTCGCAGAAAGCGCGCAAAAGGACCTGCTTCGGATGGGCCTATGCCTTGGCGATGCATGCCGGTGTCTATCTTCAGATGCACTTTTGCAGGCTTGCCTATGTGCCCGGCGGCTTTAGAAAGCGCCTTGGCCAGTTCGATCGTGTACACGGTTTGTGTAATGTCGTTTTCCACGATGATGGAAGCATTCGCTGGGTCGCCGGTACCGAGTATGAGAATCGGCTTTGCGATCCCGGCCCTGCGCAGCTCGAGCGCTTCCTCCAGAAAGGCAACGGCGAAATAATCAACGCCGGCGTCATCCAGAATCCTCGACACCGCTACGGCGCCATGCCCATAGGCATTCGCCTTGACCACCGCACAGATTTTCGCAGGACCTGCCAAAGCCTTTATCCTGATATAATTGTGAATGAGACTACTCTTGTGAATGTAGGCTGCAACCTTGCGACGAATCATTTCGCTATTGTGAACGGGAAAAACAAGTCTGTAAAGCGATTGGAGCAGGTTTTAAGGTTGATTATTCTTGACCCTTTCCCTTCCCGGTCAGTATCATGAAATGGCCTGTTGCAGTGCAAATTCAGTTCTTTCAAAATGCAAGCGCCGGGGTGGTGGAATTGGTAGACACCAGGGACTTAAAATCCCTTGGCCTGCAAGGGCCGTGCCGGTTCAAGCCCGGTCCCCGGCAATTATTTCTTATTTTGCAGCGAGCTCGTCCATCCTCCGCAAGCGACGCGAAAGATCCCTCGCCAGGTTCATGATCATCAGTGCAAAGGCTTTTGGCTCGCTTTTGGATATCTTGTAGAGCGCAGCGTTGGAAATGGTGACGACTTCCAGTGGCTCGAGGGCCGTAACCGTAGCTATGCTCGGCATGACATCGATCAGCTCCATCTCCCCAAAGGTCTCGCCTTCGGCAACTTCCGCGATCGGGATACCATGCTTCGATATTTCCACTCTCCCGCTCGTGATGAAGAAAATCTTGTCGTTCGGGGCGCCTTCGATCATCGGCGTATCCCCGGCTTGGTACTGAAAATAGCCGAAAAAGGGCCTCATCTTTTCAATCTGTTCCGGCAGGACCCCGCCGAAGAGCGAATAGGTCTGCAAAGCGTTCGTATCGATCACGGCACTACCTCAATCCTGAAATCCGTACTGGAATCATTATACTACAGAATCCTATGGATTGCGGATATTTGCAATGCCAAAAGGAACATGAACGCAGGCGGTGAAAGAGCCGGCAGGCTCCAGGTGGGAACGCTGGTCATCGAGGAACAGGTCTGGCTTCATTACCTCTAGGATTTTCTTTTTTTCAACGCCGCCAAGAAAAAAAACTTCATCGGTATAGATTCCCCAGGTTTTCAGCGTGTTGACAAGTCGTTCATGGGCCGGGGCGTTTCGCGCAGTGATGATCGCGACCCGAAGTGCCGGGGCCTGACCCCGCCCTTCCGCCCTCTGCCGCGCCTGCAGTGCGGAAAGCTTTTCAAAAAAACCTTTCATTGGACCCGCGTCGAGAGGCACCGCGGCGTTTCGCTCCTCAGCCTCCACAAAGGCCGCCAGGCCGCCTTCGGAACGATATACGCGCTCTGCTTCATCGCAGGCTATGACTCCATCGAAATCGAAGGCTATCTTCAGTTCGTCTTCGTTCTGCTCGGAGTAGCCCGCGCTCAGAATATAGCCGGCAGGATAGCCTGCCTCGACTGCCGCCAACACGTCGCCGTAATTGGCTGAAAGGAAAAGAGAAGCATTAAACGCGGAAATATATGGATAAGGGGATCGGCCATCGAGGAAAGCTGCGCGCACGATATCGAGACCATAATGCCGAATGGAACGGAAAACACGGATCCCTGCCTCGGGATCGTTGCGCGAAAGCAGCACAACTTCCACAGGCTCTTCGCCCCTGCTCGCCCCGCGGTTCAGCGAAAGGAATTTTCTGATAAAATTGAATGCGCGACCCGGGGGCAGCGGCTCGTCTGCCCGCTTGCTCATCCATTGCCGATACTCGCTGTCCCCTTCCAGCCTGAAGATTTCATCGGACTCAGCAAGATCAAAAAGAGCGCTCGAGGATATAGCTACGACCAGCTTATTCTCAAGCGCGAAGCTCATCGTTTGCCCGAGTCGTAGATTTCGCCGGCCGCTTTGGGTCCCACTGATTTGCCCGCGAAGATGACAAGTGCAACGATTGTCATTATATAGGGCAGCATGTAGAAGAATTCGATCGGCGCGGCTGACAGGAAGCTGATATCCTTCGCATAGAAGGAAAGGGCAGTCGAGAATCCGAAGAAGATGCCGGCTCCCAGGACACCGAAGGGATTCCATTTCCCGAACACGAGCGATGCAATGGCGATGAAACCCGTACCGTGGATGGATGTCTGGGTGAACTGAATATCGGTGGTGAGCACCATGATGCCACCAGCAAGGCCAGCCAGAAGGCCCGAAGTGAGGACGCCGGTGTAGCGCATCCTGGTCACGTTGATGCCCATGCTCGCCGCGGCCTGGGGATTTTCGCCACAGGCTCGCATCCTGAGGCCGAACCTGGTCTTGTAGACGACGAACCAGGTCACAAAGACCAACAGGATTGCCAGGTAGAAGGTCGGATAGATGCTGGTGAAGAACAGCTTGCCGATTATCGGTATGTCACACAGGAAAGGCACCGTCACCCGCTGAATGCCGCTCTGGAACACCTTCGTTCTCTGCTGGTGGAAGATGATCTGGCAAAGGTAGATGGTGAGTCCGCTCGAAAGAATGTTGAGCGCTGTGCCCGAAATGGTCTGGTTGGCTTTCAGGTTGATGCTCGCGAAGGCGTGCAGGAGGCTGAATACCATGCCCGCCAATGCCGCAACCACAAGCCCAATCCAGGGAGCCAATGGCGTGCTGTCTTCGAGCAGAACGGTCACCGTCGCCGCAGCGAAGGAGCCGATCATCATGATGCCTTCAAGGGCTATGTTCACGATGCCGGATCTTTCGCTGAAAAGCCCTCCCAGAGCAGTGATGATGATGGGAGTCGCAAACATCAGTGCTATAGGGAACATTTCAAGTAATACTTTAAATGTCATACTCGTTCCCCCTCAGTGGCCGGAGCAGTAGTTTTCCTTTTTCCAATCTTGTCGATAATCATCTTGATTCCATATTGCATTGCGACGAAAAGTACGATCGCTGCCTGGATGATACCGGCGATTTCGCGCGGTATTCCCTGTACTTGCATCAACGGCTGGGCCGCCTTCAGCATGCCGAACAGCATGCCCGAGAGCAGGATGCCGATGGCTTCGTTGCCTCCGACCAGGGCGACCGCTATGCCATCGAAACCATAGCCTTCGGCGGCGGTGACAACTCGTCCAAAGTTGAAAGTACCGGTTGTGATGATCGCACCGGCAAGCCCCGAGAAAGCGCCTGCTATCATGAGCGAGAGTACGATGTTGCGGTTCACTTTCATGCCGGCATAGCGGGCGGCTTCCTTGTTGTAGCCGACTGCCCGCAGCGAATAGCCGAAGGTCGTTTTGTTGATGATGAACCAGAAAAGGAGCAACGAAAGGATTACCGGGATGAATCCCCAATTGAGGCGCGAATTCCGGGTGATACTCTCAAGGAAAGGCGATTCAAGTAAGGCCGATTGCGGGAAAAAGGCCGTCTTGACCCTGTCCGTCGAGCCGAACACATTCAACACCATGAAGTTGTTCAGATAGAGCCCTACGTAATTGAGCATGATAGTCACGGTGACTTCCGGGACATTGAAGTAGGCCTTGAGAAAGCCTGGAATGGCTCCCCATAAGGCGCCAGCCAGCGCTGCACACAGCAGCACGAGAGGAACATGAATCCAGGCAGGCGCATTTATATAGAGCGCTGCCGCCGTGGCCGCCATGGATCCCACCATTATCTGGCCTTCTGCACCAATGCTGAACAACCCTGTTCTCGACGCAAAAGCGAAGGAAAGACCTGTCAGGATGATTGGCATCGCCTGGACCACGAATTCCCCTATATATCGGGGATTGAAGGGTTGGCCGTTCAGAATGTCAAAGCCCGAAATAGCCTTGATCATTGCAGCGAACATTGCAGGGACCGACCGTCCCGTCGCAGCGACGATGGCCGCTCCCAGGAGGAAGCCCAGCAATATCGATATGATCGGAAGTACGATTTTTTCTGCGCGTTTGGTCATACGTCCCTCCGTGCCGCTGCAGCTTCGGTCTTCTTTCCTTCCTTCCTGAGAGAACCGGACATCATCAGACCCAGCTCATTCTCGGTTGCATCCGCAGCATCGACGACTCCTACGATTTCGCCATTGAAGATGACAGCGATCCTGTCGGACACATCCATGATCTCGTCAAGTTCCAGCGACACCAGCAGGATCGCCTTGCCCTTGTTGCGTTCCGCAATGATCCGCGTGTGGATGTACTCCACCGCTCCGACATCGAGCCCGCGCGTTGGCTGGGCAATTATGAATACATCGGGCGAACGGTCTATCTCGCGAGCGACAATCGCTTTCTGCTGGTTTCCTCCAGACATGGCACGCGCGGGTGTGGCTGCTCCCTGTCCCGACCTGATGTCGAATTCCTTTATGAGCCTGTCGGCATTGGTCCTTATTGCCTTCTTGTTGAGGACGCCCCAATGGGCATAGGGCTTTCTGAAATAGTTGTGAATTACGAGGTTCTCGTCAAGATTGAAGTCGAGAACGAGGCCGTGCAACTGCCGGTCTTCGGGGATATGGCCAATACCTGAGTCCGCCCGCTGCTTGATGGTGGCGTGCGT
Source organism: Spirochaetaceae bacterium (assembly GCA_021372425.1). GTDB lineage: Bacteria > Spirochaetota > Spirochaetia > Treponematales > Rectinemataceae > JAFIHQ01. The sequence goes on along the minus strand of JAJFUL010000111.1, from coordinate 389 downwards.
AATGTCCTTGCCGTGCAGCAGAATCCTGCCGGATTCAATCTTTGCAAGGCCCGTGATGGCCTGGACGAGTTCGGTCTGTCCGTTGCCGTCAATGCCGCAGATACCAAGGATTTCGCCGCCATGCAGCTCAAAGCTGAGGTTCTTTGTCCCAAGCACTCCCTTGCTGTTCTTAACATTGAGGTTTTCGACCTCGAGAAATACATCCTTCAGTTTGGCAGGCCCCTTCTGAACATGGTAGTTGACCTCCCTGCCCACCATCATCTCAGCCATCTCCTCCTCGGAGGTGTTGCTCACATCGACTGTCTTGACCAGCTTGCCACCACTGATGAACATCTCGCTGCTGCGCCCCATCATATGCAGTTGACCATCTTGACCCATCATGGCCAGGT
>JAJFUL010000210.1 GCA_021372425.1 Spirochaetaceae bacterium | reverse complement strand
GTTGAGGATTGCACTCAGCGTTCCCTCGTCGAGCTGGATCTGTTTCTTTTCAACCGGGTACATATCCAGGAGCTTCTGCGCGTCCATCCTGGCCTTTTGCCGCGTGCCCCAATTCACCATGTCGACCGCAACCAGCGTCTTCTCGCCCGAGGCGCCGAGAATCCGCACAGGGCCGTTCGCCAGCCTCTTGAGCTTCTTCAGTGTCTTCTCGTCGAGGGTAGCCGCCGCCACGGTCAGGATGATGTCCTGCAGGCTTCTGTACTGGCCGTCGATACTTACAAGTTTCGTCTCCTTTGCTGCGAGTTCGCGCTTCAGTCCCCGAGCAAGGGTCTCCGCAGAGATGCCTTGTGACTCGAGGACCTCGCGCACGTTGATGGATGTCTGCTGGTTCAATTCGTCGACTGTTACTGGCATTTGATAAGCCGGTAACATAATTGAAAAAATCTTGTCAAAGTAGCACCGGAATGTAGCAACAGGAGTGTTGCATTAGGCGTGTAGCACTAGGAATGTAGCAAAATTCACTTTTTTATTTTTTTTCAGAAATTTTCGCCTTTGGAAGATTTTAAGCCAATCCAAGCCCTTAGCCGCGATGGAAAGTGATACACCTGCCTGCGGGGCGGCCGTCCTTTAGTCATGTAGAAGATGACGCCAGCTTTCTTTAGCTCGTCCCTGCGCCTCATGGCGGTCCATCGTGAACAGTCAATAGTGAGACAGATTGCTCGCCATCCTGGCACGGCCTTTTCGACTCCAAGGATCTCGCTCGTCATACTTGCTTACCTATTCCTTCGGCCATAGACTTGATTTCAGAAAGTGGCTTTCGAACGGCGCAATGAATACATCTCCCATCCTCGAGGTCTGACGGAAGGACCTCTTTTCGACAGTGAGGGCACACCACCCATGTCGACTTCAGGTCTCCCCGTTCAACAGTCCTGCCTTTTCCATTACTGCCGTTGCTCAATTCAAAAACCCCAGTCCATCCGTTCTTGATACTCTTCTTCAGGATTTCACCCGGGTCCTGTCCTTTGGCTTTCCATTTCGCGAGGTCTTCGAAGATGAGATTTGCAGCGTTTGCACTCATCGGCTTTTTGAGGTCTACGCGATGCTGGACAAAGAGGGCCCATGTGTCCACAGGAACAAAATCGGGCGGAGCAGGAAGCGCAGCCCTATTATTTCCTTTCCTCTTTCCTATTCCTATTCCTGCTCTCCCGGGTGGTCCCGGTTGCTTCCCCGGCGCTTCACCATCGCTTCCCGTGTGATTCTCGGATGGTCCATGTTGAAATGATTCACGATTTTCCGCTGGTTCTGGATATTGGGGATCTTGCTGTGCTTCCTTGCCGGAAATGCGCTGATGTTCCGAAAATGAGGGGATGCAGCCGTATTTCTTCCCTTCGGCCTCATATTGGTACAGGAATCCGGCCCTGGCGAGGATGATAAGGGTCTCTTCCATGTCGAAATCGAGGAAGGGCAAGATGTCAAGTTTAAGCTGGCGGGGCTTCCATTCGAACCTGCCTTCCTTGTCTGATTGCGTCCACAGGCCTTCGAAAACGAGCATGGGGAATTTCCCCAAGTGCTTCGCCTCTAAGGCCTGGAGTTCCTCGTGCCGGAAGAATGCCGGCTTCACTGTTCGGATCCTGGCCATTATCCTCTCCTCCCCCCGTCCTCTTCGAAGTGACAGCCCCGCTTGTCGCGGAATTTCAGTTCCTCGTCGATAGCCTTCAGGAGCCCCCGGTACTTCTCAAACCAATCCTGCAGGCAGCACCAGCGGAGATAACTGCTAGGAATATCAACAATGTCGATGCCCTTGTATTTACCGAAGGGCATAAGGTCTTTCTGCGATGGCGCCGGCTTGTCAACTGACCCCGAGACGCTTCCGGTGTTGACGTTGTAGTGCTTCATTTGATCCCCCACATCTCATCGAACGCATGCCCCTTCCCCGCCTCCTCGACCTCCACCCCATCGCGGTCCAGGGGGCCGCCGGGGGCGTCGCCGAGGGCAACGGCAAACAGCGGCATGGTATCCGGGATATGCCCGCCCATCTTTTCCTTGAATTCCTGGAGCTTGAGAGCCTTCTTGACCTCCCGGCACCAGACCTTGTAAGGCCAGTATTTGCGCTGCCCGAACGGGTATGCCTCGCTGATGCGCTTGCGGAGGGTCTTGAGATCGGCGTCCGGATTTTCACGAATGACGCGCTCAATGGTCCTACAGGAAATTACGTCCCAGCTCATTTTCCTCTCATCTCCCTGTACACTTCCCTCTCCGCCGCCAGCATGGCGCCGCGGATCTCTGCCCGCTTTTCCCGGTCGATCCGGGCACGGATGTCGTAGCCGGGATCTCGCTTCAGTTCCTTTCGAAACGCCGCCACGAAACTCTCGATGATGTGATCGCGGGCGGCGGCTTTGGCTCTCCTGGTCATGTCACCACCATAACTTGATAATCGTCGCGGGTTGAAAGCTGTATACCTTGTACGCTGCTATACGAACGACTTGCGAATCATCGGTCCAGACAATTTTGTTAAAGCAGTCCTTGAAGAATTTTATCAGGTTGTCGAGGTCGGGCTTCTTGGTGTGCGGGACGGGGTCCAGATTCGCCCTTACCTGCCCCTGCAGGCCCTTCGGCATGGACTTCGGAACAGGCATCAGGAACCAGCACTCCAGGCGGATCGGTGTGCCGGCGGGGATGAGTTGATGGCCGAGTAATTGATCCATCGCCTGTTGCAGGAATTTCCCTTCCTCGGTACCCTGGGAGTTGTAGGCGCCGACGTGCTTCCCCCGGACAAAAAAGCGGGGGCGCTTCTTGGCTATTGGAGTGCCGGGGATCTCTAGGGTCAGTCGTGCTGGTTTCACTTCCACCTCCACAGGCTCCAGAGGATCAGCAGGGA
>JAJFUL010000184.1 GCA_021372425.1 Spirochaetaceae bacterium | reverse complement strand
GTCGGCTGGATTGTTGAAAAGCTCGTCCTCGAGCTGACAGCCCTGGGTTATGCCTCCAGCTGGATCGGCGGGGTCTTCAGCCGGGCCAAGGCGGAAGAAGCGGTCAATGCCGGGGGCGAGGAGATTGTCCCGGCCGTTATTGCGTTCGGGTGGCCGGCTGGGAGAAGGAAGGTGGCTGACAAGGTTGTCGCGGCCTCTGCCCGTGCGAGGTCGAGGAAGCCGCTGGACGACATTGTCTTTCTGCTTTCGGGGGATGGCCTGGATGATGTCTGGCTGGCAGTGGCGGAGGCGGTACGGGAAGCTCCTTCGGCTTCAAACAAGCAGCCATGGCGTCTCGTGCGTCTTAGCGATGAAAGCCGCTGGCTCCTTTTCCTCGATGAGGACAAGATTTACAATAACGGCAGAAAGGACGTGCATTTGCAGAATCTGGACCTTGGCATCGCGATGCGCCATTTCCAGGTGGCTGCCGAAGCCAGCGATTTAGCCGGCGCTTGGACTCCCGTGACCCGGCTCCAACCTGACGCCCGCGATGCAGCCCTGGATGAAGCCTTGGCATTCGGCTGCGGGAAAGGCTGGTCTCCCTGCGCGCTGTGGTCCTGATATTATTGACTGCAGCAGTCCGAGGCCCTCGAGGCGGCCTTTCGATATCCCCTTGTCAATGCCCCGTCATGCTGTTTGCGTGTGGCGGGGCTTTTTTTAGCCGTCTGGTTGTCGTATCATCTTTGCATGCAGCGCATAACGTACAGGAGCACGAGGACCCGCAGGAACCCTGCGGGAAAGGATCCATCCGCATGTCGGCGCAGTGCCGACATGGTGAGTATCGAAGAAGCCATCGCCAGAGGAATGCCTGACGATGGAGGCCTCTATGTACCCTCTGGCTTGCCGCCGTTGCCTGCCCGTGTTTTCGATTCCGCTCCCCTTGGCTATGCGGAATTGGCTTCCCTCGTATTGAGGCCGTTCTTCCCTGATTGGGAAGACGGCACTCTTGAAAGCATACTCAAGAGCGCCTATTGCGGGCCCTCGGGCCCGGCAACTTTAGCCTGCTTTGACAAGGAAGAGATCAGTCCCCTCGTACCGCTTCCCGGTCTGTCTGCCGAAATCGACGGGAACGGTGGAATGGAAATCTCCCTGCTGGAGCTTTTCCATGGAAGAACGGGGGCCTTCAAGGATATGGCGCTCAGCGTCCTGGGAGACTTACTGAAGGAAAGCCTCAAGTGCATGGGCGAGGATAGGACTGCCCTTGTCCTGACGGCGACTTCGGGCGATACTGGCTCGGCTACGCTGGCAGGCTTTGCCGATATGCCGGACATCCTCCAGGCGGTACTGTATCCTGCTGAAGGGACTAGCGATATCCAGCGCCTGCAGATGATCACACAGGATTCCCGGTCCTGTTTCGTTGCCGGGGTCCGGGGCAACTTCGACGATGCCCAGCGGACTGCAAAGCAGCTGTTCGGGAAGAATCGGGCGATGACTGCCGGGCTTGGCTCCTCGCCGGGCTCCTCACACGAAGGTCTTTTCCCGGGAATCCTGCTCAGTTCGGCAAATTCGATCAATATAGGCCGATTGCTGCCGCAGATCGTGTATTACGTGAAGGCCTGGCGCGATCTGGCGACACGTGGCAGGCTCGGTCCGGGGCAACTAATGAATGTAGCGGTCCCGAGCGGCAATTTCGGCGATATCCTCGCGGCGAAATACGCCAAGGAGATGGGCTTGCCTATCGGCCGGCTCCTTTGTGCCTCGAATGCCAACAAGGTGCTCGCCGATTTCTTTGCCACCGGCGTCTATGACAGGCGGCGCAATCTTGTGAAGACCGACAGTCCTTCGATGGACATCCTGGTATCGAGCAACCTGGAACGGCTCTTGTTCATGGCTTCGGGCGGGAATTCGGAGCGGACTGCCGGCCTCATGGAGGAGCTTGGCGGGCAAGGCTGGTTCGAGATCGACGCCGATGAAAAGAAGTACCTTGCCGATTTTTCAGGTGGCTGGTGCGGAGATGCGTCGGCCCGTTCCGCGATCGCGCAAGTCTGGCAAACCGACGGTATCCTGATCGATCCTCATACCGCGACAGCAGTCGAGGTCCTGCAGCGCAACGCCGGCATCTTCGGGAATTCCGGGCCCGTCGTGGTTGCTGCCACCGCTAGCCCCTTCAAGTTTCCGGAGGTCTGCCTTGCCGCGCTTGGCGAGGGATCGAATGACAAGGCATCGGATGGAGACACGACACCGGTCGCCGTTGCCCGCCGCCTTTCCTCGTTGACCGGGATTCCCCTCCCGACTTTCATCCTTGATCTGGAGAAAAAGCCCGTCGTCCATGAGGCCATCCTCGATCTGGATGAGGTGGAGCCTGCGCTCGCTGCATTCGCGGCTTCGGCCAAAGCGCGCGCCCAATGAAAGGACTTGCCGCATGATCAGGATCACCGTTCCTGCAACGACAGCCAATCTTGGGCCGGGTTTCGATACGCTCGGCCTTGCCCTATCGCTTTATGATGTGTTCGAGGTGGAAAGGGCCCCGCAATGGCAAGTGGATGGTTGCGAGCCTAAATTTTCAGGCGAAGACAATCTCTTTTTGCAGAGTTTCAGGCATACCCTGCACCTGCTGGGCCTGGAACCGATTCCGGTTCATCTGAAAATCAGCGCGGAAATACCTGTCGCCAGGGGGTTGGGATCAAGCGCAGCTCTCTGCGTCGGGGGCGCGGTTGCCGCTCTTTTGCTGGTGCGCGAATGTTCCGGCCGGGAGATGAAACCCGGTTTCGACCCGGATGAACTCGAATTCCTCGTGGATGCGGCTTCGGAAATGGAAGGACATCCCGACAATGCCGCCCCGGGGGTCCTCGGAGGCTTCTGCGTAGCCATTATGGCTGAAACTTGCCAGGGCGCTGCCAGGCATGTCATCGCATCGCGGAATCCCGTGGCGTCCGACTGGCGCTTCCATGCTCTTGTTCCGCCCTTCGAACTGGAGACCAAAAAGGCCAGGGCCGTCCTGCCACAGTCAATCAGCCGGGCAGATGCGGTGTTCAATGTCGGGCGCGCTGCTCTCGTATCCCAGGCCATTTGCCGGGCCGACGCAGCCATGTTGGCTTGTGCCTGCGAGGACAGGATTCACCAGCCCTACCGGAAGGCGCTCATCCCGGGCTATGACGAGATTCTCACCGCCTGCAAGGCTGCTGGTGCAGACGCGGTCTGGTTGTCAGGCGCCGGGCCTACACTTGTGGCCCTGACTGTCGGCCCGGCGAAGACCGGGGAGTTTACAGGCAGGATCGAGTCCATACTGAAAGCCGGCGGACAGTGGGTTCATAAAAGCCTGTCGCCGGACAACTTGGGGGTAAGCTATGTCTGCAATCCGGATTGAAGAGGAAAGTTACTTTGTTTTTGACGAGCGTTTCGGCTCAGTGGCCGTTGTCTGGTCCTCTGGTACCGGCCTCGAGGACGCCAGCTTGTCCCCCGAACTTGTCCGCATTATTCTTGCTCCCGACGATATTGAAGCGCTGCAATGCAATCCGCATCCAGTTGCCTTTTCAGGAAGCGAAGCATCGTTGCCCGGAGAAATCAGGCCTTTTGTCGATTTTGTCCATCAAATTCTCAAC
>JAJFUL010000171.1 GCA_021372425.1 Spirochaetaceae bacterium | reverse complement strand
ATCGGGAAAGATACGCTGGTGATGTCCTGGCGGGGATACGAGAACGGCCGGCGCGCTGCGGAGCTTGGCTACGACGTCGTGATGTGCCCGCAAGAACGGGCCTGCTACCTCGATCACAAGCATTTAGATTCTCCTGAGGAGCCCGGGCACCTCGGCGTCTGCAGCGTACGGGACTCCTACATATTCGAGCCGCTGCCCGAGGGCTTGAGCGAAAAAGAAGCGGCGCACATCTTGGGAGGGCAGGCCAACCTGTGGAGCGAGCTGCTCTACTTCGGACGGCAGGCCGAATATATGCTCTTCCCCCGCCTCTGCGCGCTGTCGGAAGTGTTCTGGAGCCCGCGCCGGAAGCGCGATTTTGAAGACTTCAGCGTGCGGCTCGAAACGCACAAGCGCAGGCTCGACGCGCTGGACATCGCCTGGTGCCGGTCGGCAGGGACATGAGCGCGGATACCGGCCAGCTGAGGGCAAGGATAGGTCAGTTCACTCTCGCATCTTTTTCCGCGTCATTCAAAGCAGGATATCGAAGTCAAAACGATAGAGCCGAGGCCGCAATCTGTATTTTTCCAAGGTGTCCGGACCACAGCTGGCCGTTCCGAGGCCGCGCTGGGCAATATCGATATTCAGGAAGATTTCGTCCCGCGGTTCAAGTTCATTCTGGTGGAGTGATTTCCACATCTGAGCCATGTCGTAATGTGAGGCCGAGAAATCGAATCCATCGGCCTGGATGCGAATTCTGGCGCCGTATGCCGGGTCAGAGAACTCGACCCATCGCACATCGGTGCGGTTCCCGTTTTCCTGCGGCAGTATATAGGGGACGCCCAGCTCGTCGATATCCATCGCGTAGAGGCCTATGATGGCGCCAGCCTTTCTGTCCGAATAGCATTCCTGCGGTCCCCGTCCGTACCACCGCACTCTTTCGAAACCCCGGGGCAGGGCACAGGCCAGCCCGACGCGCGGGAGCTCGGGAAGCTTCGGATCGAGGTCGAATGCCATGGAGGCCGATATCCTCTTTACGCCGAAAGTCCAGGTCTGGCGAAAATCTCCGACATTACGGCCCGTCCGGCTCACGACCTTGTGGCCTATCCCGAGAGCATCGCCCTCGACATGCTGATAGTCGAGACTGAAATGAAGTTCATCCAGGCCCGCATCGAGCCATTCATACATCGCCTTGTTTTGATAATAGAAGGAAAAGCCCGGCTTGTTGCGCTTATCGATGAATGTCTTCAGTCCGTCGTTTTCGGTTGGCACTCTCCAGAGATTCATCACGAGAGGGGAGGCCAGCCTCTCAACTCCTTCCCCTGCAAGCGATGAAAGAAAGCCTTCCTGTGAAAATACAGCTTCGTATCCGCCATTGCCGCGGCAGACAGCTCGGATGGCATCCGACCCCTTGATCCAGTCGATGTTCAATGCCGGCGATTGCACCCTCGTCCATTTCGTGGGTGTCAACGGCAGTTGTTCCCATCCGATTCTGAATCCTTTCGGCGCCCAACCCGTATCCCTGGCAAGACGAAACTCGAGGAGGATGAAGGATTCGCTCGCCATCGCCTTTTCTTGGACTTCATCAGTCCAGGGAATTTGCAGATCCATATCCACGCCCTCGCCTGGCGGCGTAGGTGGCAAGGCCAGTGCCCCGGAAATCAGGTCAAGACCTTCTGTCTGGATCGCCCAGTGCAGATCCATGAGGTCGAGGTTTGTAAAATCGAGCTGGTTTTCAACCCGCACCAGTCCCTTCCAAGGATCAATCGCGCGCGCCGAAACAGGCTGGAAGAGCTTTGTACATTCGGAAAGCACGGGTTTTTCGCTTCGGTCGGGGAAGACGAGCCCGTTGCATATAAAATCGCGGTCGCTTGGCTCATCGCCGAAATCACCGCCATATTTCCAGTATTTCCTGCCAGTACTATCAAAAGCGGCTATTCCCTGGTCTACCCAGTCCCATATGAAGCCACCCTGAAGCCCTCGGTAGCGCCTGATGAGCTCCCAGTAATCCGAGAGGCCGCCGTTCGAGTTGCCCATCGCGTGGGAGTATTCGCACATGATGAAAGGCCGGTTGTCCTTGGTGGTTCTGGCCCATGTCTCCACGAGATCGAGCGTGGGATACATCGTCGAAACGATATCCGAGGCCATGTGGCCGCGCTTGAGGGATTCCTGCGTGTGCCATCCCTGGCCGCGTTCGGGCCTCAGAGCCCCTTCGTAATGAATCGGCCTCGTCGGGTCGAAGGAACGTATCCAGCCGGCCATGGCGTCGTGGTGTGGCCCATAGCCGGACTCGTTTCCGAGCGACCACAGAATGACTGAAGGATGATTCTTGTCCCTCAGTACCATTCTGATGCCACGGTCGAGGAACGCGGCCGCCCACCTCGGATCGCGGCAGAGCTGATCATAGAATGCATGACTTTCTATGTTGGCCTCGTCCACTCCATACAGTCCATACAGATCGCAGAGGTCATACCAGCGCTCGTCGTTCGGGTAGTGGCTGTTGCGGACAGCATTGAAATTGTGCCGCTTCATCAGCTCTATGTCCTTGATCATATCGGCTGTGGCGAGTGTCTTGCCCAGAAATTCATCATGTTCGTGGCGATTGACGCCCTTGATGAGCACAGGCTTCCCATTGATGAAAAGCTGGCGGTCCCGCACCTCGATTTTTCGAAAGCCGATGCGGCAGGCGGCATGTTCCATGTCGACGCCGGACGGGGAAACAAGGCTTGCCGTCACGCTGTAAAGGACTGGATTCTCGTGGCTCCAGAGCTGTGGCGAATGCACCGGAATCTTGATCTCGCTTTCCCAGCCGGAATCGGCGTAGTGTGTCTTGACGATGTCCTCCGCTTCGGCGAGGAGGCTGTTCCCGGGACTTGGGCCGTAGAGGGCGACGCGCACGCGATAGTCACCTTTGTACTTCGCCATCTCCAGGCCTTCCGGCAGGCCTGAAGCTTGGTAATCGGGGAGCGCCGTGCCGTCCCTGACATTTTCCCCGTTGGGATCGAAGGTAAAGCCGAGGACGATCCTTGCCGACAAGAGGCCTTCCTTCATATCCTGCCCCAGTGCAGGCCTCAGGTCGACATCCGCCAGATAGGCAAAATCTGTGGAATAAAGGTAGACGCTCCGGTAAATTCCTCCGTACCACCATTGGTCCTGGTCCTCGATGAAGCTCGAATCCGTGTAGCGGATTACCTTGAAAGCCAGAATATTCTCGCCGGCGGCGAGATACGGGCTGAGGTCGAATTCGGCGGGCAGCCGCGTGTCTTTCGAAAAGCCGATCTGCTGTCCGTTGCAGAAGACTTCGATATAGCTTTCGGCGCCGCCAACATGAAGGACAACCCGTCTCTGTGCCCAGTTCAGGGGAAGCTGAAAGACAAGCCGGTACAAGCCTGTCGGATTGTGCCTTGCCGGCGCCGATGGAGGCACATTGCCGAAAGGCATCACGACGTTCGTGTAATGCGGCTTGTCAAAGCCCTGCAGTGTCCAGGTTCCCGGAACGCTGATTTCGCTCCATGAGGACGTATCAAAGTCGAGGGCGGCGAAATCGGGGGGAACGAGGCCTGGGTTGTCGGCGAGCGCAAACAGCCATTTTCCGTCAAGGGAGAGAAACCACGGATTAGGTTGGGATGCTTCCTCTGGCCAGCGCAGCGCGGCGGCGAGCGCAGACTCTCTCGATTGGAAAGGAAGAAGGGGGCTCCGCATCGGCAGGCGCGCTGAAGCCAGAAGCTCAGGGGTTTCCCATGGCTGGCCGGAATGGAACAGATCATTGCTGCATGGCATATGGACTCCTTCCTGCCCAAGGTTTCCTGTTTCAGCCTTTCACCGAACCAAGGAGCCCGGAGACAAATTCCTTCTGCATTGCGAGATAGAGTACGAGGACGGGTACAATGGAAATGCAGACGATAATCATCACAGCCCCGTACTCGATCGTATAGGCCCTCATCATCGAGGATATTGCGATAGGCAATGTCTTTTTCTCTTCCGACAAGATGGTCATGAGAGGCCAGAGGTAGCTGTTCCACTGTGAGAGGAACATGTAGATTCCCGCTGATACGAAACTCGCCTTCATGGAGGGAACCACGATCCGGAAAAAGATGTATATTTCTCTGGCCCCGTCGATGCGGGCCGCCTCCATTATTTCAGTCGGGAACATCTGGAAATTCTGCCGCATGAAGAAAATGATGAAAGGGGACATGAGCGCCGGCAGGATGATGGCGGCGTGTGTATTGAGCAGTCTCAGGGAT
>JAJFUL010000162.1 GCA_021372425.1 Spirochaetaceae bacterium | reverse complement strand
CGTCGTCATTATTCTTTTCATAATGATCGTGGGAGGTTCCTTCGCGATACTCGAGCGGGGCAGCGTCTTGAAAGAGGCCGTAAGCATCATCGCCAGACGCTTCTCCTCGCGCAAATATCTTCTGCTGGCCATCATCACCATTTTCTTCATGAGCATTGGCTCGCTCCTCGGCATTTTCGAGGAAGTCATCCCCCTTGTGCCGGTTGCGATTGCCCTTTCATATTCCCTGGGTTGGGACACGTATGTTGGCCTCGGCATGAGTATACTGGCGACAGGTTTTGGTTTTTCAGCCGCTATCGCCAATCCGTTCAGCATCGGCGTGGCGCAAGGGCTCGCAGGACTGCCGCTTTTTTCGGGCGTCGGATTCAGGTTCCTGGTTTTCGGGTGTGTATTCGCTTTTTTCTATGCCTGGCTTTATCATTTTGCCAAGCGGGTCGAAAAGCGGCGGATTGACGCGCTCGAGGCGCAGCCAGACGGCTTGGGCGGCAGCCGTATTGATGCTGGCTCCATCGCTGCCGAGGCCGGATCCGCGCCCGGGGAGCATCCCGCAAATCCGGCCAAGGGCGTGAAGTTCTTCGGCATATCCATGGTTGTACTCATCATCGTGATACTCTTCATATCGCTGACCAGGTTCCTGTCTGGTTATTCCATGCCAATCATCGCGCTGGTCTTTCTCGTTGCCGGTTTCGGTTCCGGGCTGGCCGCCGGCCTGAGCTTCCGAAGCTGTTTCAGAGCCTTCCTTTCCGGCATAAAGGGTATCCTGCCCGGCGTGCTGCTCATTCTCATGGCGATGTCCATCAAGTATATAATCGTGAAGGGTGGCATCATGGACACCATCCTCTTTGCAGCCTCCGGCATGATCGGAGAATCCAACGGCTATGTTACGGCCGCGCTGATTTACCTGTTCACCCTGGTGATGAATTTCTTCATAGGTTCCGCAACGGCGAAAGCCTTTTTGCTCATGCCCATTCTGACCCCGATAGCCGACCTTGCCGGCATATCAAGGCAGATTGCCGTGCAGGCCTTCGCCTTCGGCGATGGCTTCTCGAACATGCTCTACCCTACGAATGCTGTGCTCTTGATATCGCTCGGCCTTGCAGGAATCTCCTGGCCTTCATGGTTCAGAAAGACATGGACTCTGCAACTGGGTACCCTCATCCTGACGATGGCCCTGCTGATGCTCGCTGTCGCCATCGGATATGCGTGATTCCTGGAAATTCCGGGGTTCCTGCGCTTTCCGAGATTTGCCTGAGCAGGCTATACTGGCCGCATGGCGCAGTTTGTCCATCTCCACAACCATACGGATTATTCACTCCTTGACGGGGCGGCTCCCGTCAAGGAACTTGTTGCTACCGCCAAAAGCCTCGGAATGCCGGGCATTGCCATCACCGATCACGGCAGCATGTTTGGGGCACTCAATTTCAATAAAGAATGCAGGGATGCCGGGCTGAATCCCATCATCGGCTGCGAATTCTATGTTGCAGGCGGCTCCCGCAGGGAAACCACCCCGACCGAAAGCGGAAACAAGTATTGGCATTTCATTCTTCTTGCGGAAAACCAGGAAGGCTACAGAAATCTCATGAAGCTCACTTCGCTCTCCTATATCGAGGGCTTCTACTATAAACCGAGGATCGATGATGAGCTTCTTGCGCAGTATTCGAAAGGGCTGATCGCTTCGACTGCCTGTCTTGCAGGCGAGATTCCCTCGCTCATCCTAGCCGGAAAGCAGCAGGCAGCCGAAAAAAAGGCGCTCTACTATGCTGAGCTTTTCGGCGCGGACCATTTCTACCTGGAACTGCAGGATCACGGGCTCGAGGAACAGAGGCTGGTAAACAGGGAACTCATCGCCATGGCGGCCAGGCATGGCCTCCCTCTGGTGGCGACCAACGATATCCACTACATCAAGCAGGCGGATTCGGTCGCCCAGGACATACTGCTCTGTGTCGGCACCAACAGGAAACGCGACGATCCCGGCCGGATGCGCTTTCCGAATGACCAGTTCTACCTGAAGTCGGCCGATGAGATGGTCTCCCTTTTCTCCGAAGTGCCGGAAGCTATCGAGAATACGCTCAAGATCAATGAGATGGTCAAGCTCAAGATCGATTTCCCCGGGCCGATGCTTCCCGATTACGAAATACCGCCCGAATTTGAATCGAACGAAGCCTATCTGCGCCACCTGACCTTGGAAGGCATCGCCAGGCGCTATCCCAATCCAACACAGCAGATTCATGACCGCGCAGAGTACGAAATGGGCATCATTACGAAGATGGGTTTTTCCGGCTATTATCTCATCGTATGGGATTTCATCCATTGGGCCAAGACGCATGACATCCCCGTCGGACCAGGCCGCGGCTCCGGCGCCAGCTCGATCGTAGCATATGCGCTGGAAATTACCGACATCGATCCGCTGAAGTATGACTTGCTGTTCGAGCGTTTCCTCAACCCCGAGCGGATATCCATGCCGGATTTTGACGTGGATTTCTGCTTCGAAAGGCGCGGCGAGGTTATTGAGTATGTCACGCGGAAATATGGTGCGAACAGGGTCGGCCAGATCATCACCTTCGGAACCCTCAAGGCCAAGGCGGTCATAAAGGACGTCGCAAGGGCGCTGGACATACCTTTCGAGGACGCCAACAACATCGCCAAGCTCGTTCCGGAAGATCCCAAAATGACCCTGAACAAGGCCTTTGAGCTCGAGCCAAAACTGGGCCACCTCGCGGAGGATCCACGCTACAGGGAGCTTTTTGCCATCAGCAGGCGGCTCGAGAATCTCCACCGTCATAGTTCCCTTCACGCAGCGGGAATCGTCATCGGCAAGACCGATCTGACGGATTATGTGCCACTCTACAAAGATCCAAAGACTGGCGCCATCTCGACGCAGTATACGATGGATCTCCTTGAGAATTGTGGCCTGGTCAAGATGGACTTCCTCGGCCTGAAGACGCTCACGCTCATCAAGAATACACTGAATCTGATCAGAAAGCGGGGAGTCGAGCTCAAGGAAGGCGACATCCCCGAAGACGATGTGAAGACCTATGCCATGCTGGGCGAAGGCAAGAGCACCTCAGTATTCCAGTTCGAATCTTCCGGTATGCAGAACGTGCTCAAACGTGCCAAGCCGACCTGCATCGAGGACCTCATCGCCCTCAACGCGCTTTACCGGCCGGGTCCAATGGATTACATCGACCAGTACATCGATTCGAAGAACGGCAAGACGCCGATTTCCTATCCGCACCCGAGCCTCGAAAAGTACTTGAAAAGCACCTACGGCGTAATCATCTACCAGGAACAGGTCATGCAGGTCGCCAGCGAAGTCGCAGGCTATTCGCTCGGACGAGCAGACCTGTTGCGCAAAGCCATGGGAAAAAAGAAGCCCGAGATACTGGCCAAGGAAAGGGTGCCTTTCATAGAGGGTGCCGTATCGCGGGGCTACAGGAAAGAGGAAGCCGAGAAGATATTCGACATCCTCACGCCATTCGCAGGCTATGGCTTCAACAAGTCCCACGCTGCGGCTTATTCGGTGGTCGCCTATCGCACGGCCTACCTCAAGGCCAATTATCCGGCCGAATTCATGGCGGCAAACCTCTCGAACGAAATCGCCAATACCGACAAGCTCACCGTTTACATAAGCGAAGCGCGGACCATGGGCCTCAGAGTGCTGCCGCCCGACATCAATAAATCGGAGGCTGCCTTCAGTGTCGAGAATAACGACATCATCTACGGCTTCCTGGGTATCAAAGGGGTGGGTGAGGGCGTCGCAAGGGCGATCGAGGAAGAGCGCAGGGCGAAAGGAAAATTCCGCGACATTGCCGATTTCATGTGCAGGCTTTTGTCGTCGGGGCTCAACCGGAAAGTGCTTGAGTCGCTTGTACTGGCGGGTTGCTTCGATTCGCTCGGTTATAGGCGCAGGCAGCTTGTCAGCAATCTCGAAGGCCTCCTTGAATGGGTTGGCGCGAAGTGCGAGTACGAATCGTCACGCCAGGGCAGCCTTTTCGATGTAGATGACGAGACTATCTTTCCCGGCTTTGCCATGGAACCCTGCGAGGAATATTCGCGGCAGGAGCTGCTCAACTTCGAGAAGCAGCTGCTTGGCTTCTACTTCACGGGGCACCCGATGGACGAATACAGGCAGGTCTGGGAACGCTCTTCTGATTTTGACATGGCACACCCCGAGCGCGCGACGCAGGGCAAGGAGTATGTCGTCATCGCCCTCCTGAGGGAATTCCGCGAGATCACGACCAAGAACGGAAGGAAAATGGCTTTCGGCCTTGTCGAGGATTACGTTGGCTCGATCGAGATTGTCGTGTTTCCGGATACGCTCGAGGCTGCAAGGCCGCAGCTTGTTCAGGACCAGGTCATATGCATGAATGCGGCCTACGACGCGGCCCGGGGCAAGCCTTGCCTCCAGGTCAAGGAATTGCTGGATCCAAAGGCGCTCAAGGAAAAATCGTGGCGGGAACTGCATCTTCGCCTGCGGCCCGCAGCCGAGAGCGGAAAATATGATGAGCAAAGCCTGATTCAGCTTCGCGATGCGATATACTCGCTACATGGCTCATGCAAAGTCTTCTTCCACCTTCCCCTCGGTGATGGCCGTGAAGCCATTGTCCAGGCAGGCGACCATATCGGCTGCTCGGCAATGGACAGGGATGTGGACAATCTCAAGTCCCAGGCATTGGTGACCGATGTCTGGCGCGATTAGGACAGGGACTCCTTAATGAGGGTCGAAATACTCGGGACGGGCGGGTTTGAAAACTCCGGACTGCCTTTCAACGCATTTCTCATCAATGGACACATCCTTGTCGATGCACCTCCCGACATCATCCAGAGCCTCGGAAGGGAAGGGATTGAGCCAGGGGCAATTGATTCGATCATTCTGACGCATTATCACGGCGACCATTTTTTCGGGATGCCCTTCATGCTTTTCCATTATTTTACCCATAAAGAGGAGGTGCAAGGCCGGCAGATCATGGTTGCGGGACCCGCAGGCCTGCATGAAAAGCTTCGCGAAGTGCTCGCTCTCGCGATCGCTCCCGATCATCCCTATGTCGAATGGAGCCTACAGCTACCCCTGCTCAGTGAGATCGGGGCAGGAAGCCGCTTGACCTGGCCGGATGGCACATGGATGAGTTTCAGGCGCTCGGCGCATTCAGTGGAGACCTACTCGATAATTGCGGGCGAGCAGGCCCGCGGGGAGAAGCCGCTTTTTGTGTCAAGTTCCGATACGCGGTGGGATTCGGTGCTCGAGCAGCTTGCCGGAATGCAGCCAAAGATGTTTCTGTGCGATTGCAATGGAGAGGGGACTGGAGGCGTACATATGAGTCCCGCCGAAGTCGCAGTCCATTTGCTGCCGCTCCTGACTCCGGGTACAACTACGGTGGCTACGCACCTTCCGTGCGAAAGGCCGGAAAAGGATCAGCAGTATCCGCAAGGCAGGATACATTTCGCTTCCTGTGGCGAGCTTTTTGAGCTTTGACTTTGAATGTGCTGTGCCCTTAATTGCCGGTTGCGACTTGGCCGTTGTGGGCAAGGACAAAGTCGGCCAGGGCAGCCCAATCCGTAAAACAGAAATCCGCGACAGCATTCGCGGCAGAATCAGCAGGAGGAGCAGAATCAACAGGAGGAGCAGCGACACGGTCGGTGTCCCTGCACTTGGCTTTGCCATAGCATCTGGCCGTGCCGGGTCGGCTGCCCAGATAGGCTGTCATCATGCCTGCATTGTGCGCGCCTTCGATGTCATAACGCCAATTGTTCCCAACATAAAGGATTTCTTCGGGCCTGAAGCCGAGTTTGTCTGATAGATAGATGAAAGGCTTCCGGTTGGGCTTGAGGCGACCCGAGCATTCCGAGCAAAGGATGGAATCGAAATAGCCGTCAAGGCCGAGGGCCTTCGCTTTTTCCCAGGGGGGCAGGTCGGAAAGGATGCCCAGGCGCAGGCCGGCGGCTTTCAGCTTCTCAAGACAGCCAGGGACTCCGCCATATGGCTTTATGTAGGCGAAGGCGGAATCGATCGAAGCATAGATGATGGAATCCGTAAGTTCCGCAGCCTTCTTGGCGCTTATGCCGAGCGACCTGCCGATGGACTCGGCTTGGCCACGTCTGAAAAGCTCAAGAGTGCTGCGCTTTTCCTCGAGCCCATCGGCACAGGTCATCTCGCGGCTTTGGACAAGGCTTCCGGCATCGCCGGTTCTCAGGCGCGATCTTGTCGATTGATATGCCAGGAAGAACCTGGGATGGCGGAACCCCAACCCCATCGAACGGATATACAGACTCCACTCTGGATAAAGGGTCCCGTCGAAATCGAATCCAACCGCATTTATTTTCACCTGCCCTTCTTACCGTACATCGCAGGTTTTGTCCAGAAGGCAAATCATCAGGCAGCAGCGGAATCCACTGTTTTTTTACGAATCGGCCTTGCGACGCCCGAAATCCCGCTTCCCCTAGTAAGCTTTCTGCCGATAGTGCGTATGCAGGAGTTCATGGGAGAGATGACCGCCTGGATTTCCCAGGAAATCAGAATATAGTTTCTGGACATCGGCATTCTCGTGCGACCTTCTCGAAGCAAGGCGCAGATCTTCCCTGTAAAGCGAGGAATTCCTGGCCAGCTTCTTGTCTATATCCGGCAATACTGGCTGGCCGCCTCCTCCGATGCACCCGCCGGGGCAGGACATGACTTCGATGAACTGGTAGGGACTCTTGCCTGCGGCGAT
>JAJFUL010000155.1 GCA_021372425.1 Spirochaetaceae bacterium | reverse complement strand
AGGCCAGGATCAGCTGAAGCCCTTCATTGAAGAGCTTTCTGCGCAGGAATCGGCCATCTTCTATGGTTTTTCTTCACGGGTTTTTGAAAACCTGGAGCATTATGGCTTTGAATCGGCCGATGAAGCGGCAGAAGTATTCATTCAATACAAGGATAGGATCAGGACTATTGTACGAAAAAGTACACTGATGAAAGAAAAATCAGATGTATACCTTGATGTCTGCACCTGTTATCTGGCCAAATCGTTGCATCGTTCCAGAAGAAAAAGAGAGCTGCTCGATTTCGTCCTCGAAGGATCGGGCGAATCCATAAGCTATACATGCTTATCTCCACCTTCGTCATCTTCGTCTCTTGCTTCCAACCGGCAAGCCCCCGATGCCGATTGCGACGAGAACAGGAAAAATCTTCAGTTTATTGCCGATATTCCGCCCAGCTTTTTCCTCCAGGACATGGTTGCAGGTTCCAAGCGGCTCCTCTACCTTGTGGTAAAATGTGCATGGGAAGTCGATGATGCCATAGCCCAAAAGGCGGCATACAGGATTGGCGTTCCGGAAGCCTGGCTCCAGGGCATGCTGCAGCAGGCCCGCGTCAACACTGAATCCGCAAGGATTTGCCGCAGCCAGATCGATGAAAGGATAAACGCAACATGGATCGATATACTGCTCATAGAAACTCAGTTGAGTGCGGAAGATCTCAGGCCTGAGCAGCGCACCGATCTTTTACGTCGCTTCCGGGCAAAGAAAAACCGCTATGATGCGCTGCTTGAAAAAAGAGCACGATGCAGGCTCCTGGTGCCCAATAGGATAATCGCTTCGCTTCTGCATGTGCCAAAAGGCTCTGTGGATTCAGGGCTCTATTACCTGAAGGGGAAGTGGAAACCAGGCATTGGGGATTAAAAATCTCCTTCAGGTGTTCAACTTGAACAAAGCGCTCGCAACTGTTATCTTCACTCGCATGGACATTGTTGTAGCGACTTTCAATGAGCACAAGATCGACGAGTTGAGGTCGATATTCCCTGATCACAGGCTGCTCGCCCCGAGGGATTTCGGCCTCAGCAAGCTGGATATCGACGAGACTGGCTCGAGCTACCATGAAAATGCGGTCATAAAGGCAAAAACCATCTTTGACCTGCTGCATGTGCCCACCCTGGCCGATGACTCGGGCCTTTCAGTCCGTGTCCTTGATGGTGCCCCCGGGATCCACTCTGCTCGCTACGGAGCCCTTGATGATGGGAGAAAACTGCCAGCTGCCGAGCGTAACGCCCTGCTTCTTTCGGCGATGCGAGACAAGCAGGACAGACAATGCGCATTTTACTGCTGCCTTGTACTCCTCTATGGCGAGGACAGATTCCTGAGCGTCCAGGAGACTTGTCCTGGCATCCTTCTGGATGAGCCGCTGGGGACCGGAGGCTTCGGATACGACCCTGTGGTTTTTCTGCCCGAACTGGGACTTTCGGTCGCCGAACTGTCGCCGGAGCAGAAAAATAGGGTGTCCCACAGGGGAAGGGCTGGCAGCAAGATGAACCTCATGCTCAAGGCGCTTGCATTCCCGGTTGAAACGTCGAGGCAATAAAAAAGCCGCCATGCCGGCGGGTTTTTTATTGCTGCACATTCAGTGCGGCATGTACGATGATCAGGACTTGATGCCATATTTGCGGTTAAACCGCTCAATCCGTCCTGCAGTGTCCACGAGTTTCTGTTTGCCGGTAAAGAAGGGGTGACAGGCAGAGCAAATTTCAACCTGTATGTTTTTTACCGTCGAACGGGTCTCGATGACATTGCCGCAGGCACAGGTTATGGTAGCGAGTTCGTACTTTGGATGAATTCCCTTTTTCATATAACCCTCCGCTTGCTCAGCCACATCCGCGGCTGCATTACAAAGTCTGAAAACCGGCCATAATAAAGTCTATGAGTCGATCCCTGAATAGGCAGGATTGCTCATGGACTTCAGGAAGGCCTCATTATTCTTGCTTTTCGTCATCCTGTCAATAAGAAGCTCGATGATGTCCGAGTCGTCCATCGGGTTGATGACCTTCCGGAGCACCCAGATCTTCTGCAGTTCTTCCTCGGTAAGCAACAGCTCCTCTTTGCGGGTTCCGGATTTTTTGATGTTGATGGCGGGGAACAGCCGCTTGTCGGACAGCCTGCGATCCAGGTTGATTTCCATATTGCCGGTTCCCTTGAATTCCTCGAAGATGACCTCGTCCATGCGGCTTCCTGTGTCGATGAGGGCGGTCGCAATTATCGTCAGCGACCCGCCATGTTCTATGTTGCGCGCCGCGCCGAAGAACCGCTTCGGCTTGTGGAGCGCATTGGAATCGACGCCGCCCGACAGAATCTTGCCCGAAGTCGGCACCGTCTGGTTGTAAGCGCGGGCGAGCCTGGTAATGGAATCGAGCAGGATCACGACATCTCTGCCGTGCTCCACAAGCCGCTTTGCCTTTTCCAGCACCATTTCCGCGACCTGCACATGGCGGGTCGCCTGTTCGTCGAAGGTAGAGGAAATGACCTCGGCCTGTACCGAGCGCTCCATATCCGTCACCTCTTCCGGCCGTTCATCGATGAGCAACACGATCAGATAGACTTCAGGGTGATTCTTGGTTATTGCATTGGCTATTTTCTGCAGCAGGATCGTCTTGCCGGTCTTTGGCGGAGAGACAATGAGCGCGCGCTGGCCTTTTCCGATTGGGCAGAACAGGTTGATTATCCTGGTAGAAATTTCCTCGGTCGTGGTTTCCAGATTGAATTTTTCGTTTGGATAGAGCGGTGTTAGGTTTTCGAAAGGTATCCGGTTCTGGGCGACAGCCGGTTCGTCGAAGTTGACCTGCTCGATCCTCAGCATCGCAAAGAAGCGCTCAGCCTCTTTGGGACTCCTGATCTGGCCGTATACCGTATCACCCGTCTTTAGATTGAAGAGCCGGATCTGGGAAGGCGAAATGTAGATGTCGTCAGTGCCGGGCAGGTAGGAATTCTGGGGCGATCGCAGGAAACCATAGCCATCGGGCAATATCTCGAGCGAGCCATACGCATAGATGATTCCGCCCTTTTCGGTGTGTGACTTCAAAATGTAGAAAATCAGTTCCTGCTTTCTCAGCGCGATCAGCTCATCATGGTTGATTCCATATTTAGCGCCAAGTTCGCGAAGCTCCTTGATCCCCATCTTGGTGAGATCGTTGATGAGCAGCCTGGCACGCGCTTCCGCATGATCCATCTTGGCTCCCTCATGCGATTTGTCCTGGGCGAGCCTCTCCTGGTTTTCTCTTTTCCTGGCCAGACCGTTCCTGACTTCTTTTTCCGTGGTGCTCAACGGAACGCCGACAATGGAACCTTCGAGCGTTGTGCGTACCAGGCCCCCGGTCGAATCTGTCTCCACCGGCATCCGGGATTCTTCTTCACGTTCCCCAACTGCTGTGTTGCCGAATTCTGCATCGCCCGACGCATCGACCGGCAATGCGTAGCTGTCCGGAAAAGCATTGCCATTGCCAGCCGGAGTGCCAAGGGAAGCTGAGTGACCTACTTTTCCTGCAGGTTTCCTCCGCAGTTTGATTTTCTTTGCGGTTCTGGGGGAATTATCACTGCCCAGAGAGCGTCTTTCGTGATTATCGCGATTTTCTCGATTTTCGTAGTTTCCCGTGATGACAGCTTCCCGCGGCCCAGTCTCTGGCTGAGACTGTTGGGGAATGTCAGCGCTACCCCCGTCTTCAGCTTGCGAGTACTGGTCAAAGTCCTCATCCTGCATGGACGGGAATTTTCCGGATCCATTCTCGGGAGATTCTGTCGAGTCTGGCTGGCTTACATTCATATTATCCTTCTCACACTATGGTCTGGGACATGATTTATTTGGGCAAGAGCCATTGAATATCCCCGTTGCTCCCACTCTCTGATTGGTTTGATCATGAGCCATCAGGCCAATGCTTCAAGCGCATAATGTCATGGATTCACGGTAGATATAATTTCCTGCACTAGGTTTACTGTATGGAAGCGATGAAAGAATCACTTAAAAATACTATAGTCTCGAGCATCCAATCTGTCAACATCCGTTTTCACTATGTCAACCCGATAGACGACTGCACAAAAATATGAATAGCGAGCAGGGGGAAAAAAGGGAAGGGGGGAAATTTTCTTCTCTTTTTTTCGTCTGCTCGCTATTCATGGAAAGCAAAAAGTTCCGGAATCACTTGCCGGAAGGCTTCTTGAAAGTCTTCGTAATAAGAGTCGAATCCATTTCCCAGGCAGCTTTCTTCAGTTCGCGGCCAGGTCGGAATCCTGCAACTCCGTGATCCTGCACCGATACGATTTCGCCAGTCTTGGGATTGCGTGCCTTTGACCGTCCTTTTCGCAATTTGACTTCGAAAGTGCCAAATCCCCGCAGTTCTACAGTTTTTCCATTCAGGATGGCGCCCTTAACCTCAGAGAAAAGGCCATCAATCATCTCATGAATCTCTTTCCTGGTCGTCTTGCTCGAAGGAGAAAGAGTCGCATACAAGGCGTCTATAAGTTCAGCTTTTGTCAGCTTTTCAGCCATTTTGCTTTACTCCCCTAATGATCCGAATTGCCATCACTGCCTACTGGCAGCATATTTGATACTAAAAGACAGGCTTTAAGCCTCGAGCTTGTTGACAAGCTTCTGCATCCTGGATTTCTTGCGCGCGGCGGTGTTCTTCTTCACGATGCCTTTTCGAGCCGCAGTATCGATACGCTTGATCATATCCTGCAGTGCAGCTTTTGCCTCTGCAGCATCCTTCTCCTGCGCAGCCGCAACTATTTTCTTGGATGCAGTCCTGATTGCGCTCTTTGCGCTTTTGTTTCTAAGGCGGCGTTTTTCGTTCTGTCGCATCCGCTTCTCAGCGGAAAGATTCTTTGTGCTCAATGGGAGTCCTCCCGGAATATTCTCAATTCAATTCGAATTGATAGATATTGAATAACGAGAGAAAACTACCAGAGACTCCTTTTAATGTCAAGACTACAATTGACTCATACTGCCCATTCTGATTAAATAGCATAAAGAATTAGGCTTCCATATCAGAGAACTGGACTCAACAACCTCGCAGCAAGCTGCGGGGTATGAAACCTACTCCCGAATCAAGAGGCAGCCATAAAATGAGTTCGATAATAACTACTTTAGTAATAATAATTATTTTAATCTGCTTCGTTTGGCTTGACTTCGTCCTGAAAGTCTTCTATGCCCTTGCGCCCAGGGGAGTGGCATATAAGCTCGGCCTTCGCTATGAAGACAAGGCAATTCATCTCATCTTTTCGCTTCTTGGCACATATCGCGGATTAAGGATCAATTTTGAGTCCAAGCTTGAGACCCCGCTTCCTTCAAGATTCCTCATCGTGTCGAACCATCAGAGTCTTTTTGATATCCCTGTGTTGATGGATGTCCTGCCCAAAGGTGTCAAGGCCCGTTTCGTTGCCAAGAAGAGCCTGAGCCGCGGCATCCCCCTCATATCTCTGATTCTGCGGAGGCTCGGACATTCCCTGGTGCGGCAGAATGGAGATTCCTTCCACGCCATCGAATCGATAGGGCAGATGGCGAGACGCTGCCGGGCCGAAGGGACCGTGCCTGTCATATTCCCCGAAGGGCATCGATCGCATACTGGCGCCCTCGGCACTTTTCATTCGGCAGGATACCGGAAGATACTTGAAGTGGATGCCTTGCCGATCCTTGTCGTTGGAATCGATGGTGGCTGGAAATATGCAAAGCTGAAAGATTTCTTCAAAGGTTTTGGCGATGAGCCTTACACGGTCCGATTCATAAAACTGCTCCCAAAGCCCGAAAACAAACAGCAGGCGCGGGAGTCATTGATCGTATCCCGGCAATTGATTGAGGATGCCTTGAAGGATATCAGGGAAAAAACAAAAGCGGTTTGAAGAGTAGGGCTGTCAGCCTCGCGGAAGAACTGGATCCCCGTGATGCAAACGGGGACCCTTCAGCCTTCAATTAAAGTCACTCGGCTTGCGCTCGGTTCTCTTGCATTTTTCGCATTCAGCGACATTGCGCACTTTGCCATTCTCGAAAATGGTCTTCATTTTGACTTCTCCGCCACAGGGGCAGTAAAAGTGCTGCGTGCTGCTCGTGGTTCGGCTATTTTTGGAAATCTGTGCCATTGCTATTCTCCTTGGAAAGACGAGTAAAGATATACAAGCTTGTGCCTCAGTGTCAACATTCTCACCTGCAGGGGCCCGCATGCCGGACGGCCGACCGCACGGGGACGATCGGGCAAAAAAAGACCGCTGGATTAGGAGGAATATCCAGCGGTCAAACGAAAAGGAGGCGCATGAAGAGCAATAGTTCTGTCGTCCTACAATATTAAGAATAACGCAAGACCAGTGAAGTTACCAGGATTTTTAAAAAAATTTATCTTCCCTACGTTTTTTTATTATGCCGATGAGAGGTTTCTTCACAGGAGCCGCATCGTGTCTGATTTTTTTCTTGAAAGTACGGGCGGCATCGCCTACGCCGACTTCCTTGTGCTGTGAATGCTTCAGGCCATCCCAGTACTGCACCAGATAGAGATACAAGTCAGCAGGCATCCGGTGGGGGAAAAGCTGGAGGAGCTTTTCTTCCCTGATCGCCAAGATGATCGGCGAGAAGACGTTTTCGTGCCAGGAGAGCAGGGCCGCGGAAAATTCGATCTCCGAGGTCTCCGATTCATTCAGATAGTACTTGTGAACATTCACATGCTCGCGAATTATGTCGTAACAGCCAAGATCCGTGAAATCGAGGTCGTCGATGCCGGTGACGGCCAGATAGTTCGTCTTGTCATAGAAATCGGCCTTTTCGTAGGCGATCAATGCGGCCTTGAGGTCCTCGATGCTCATGTCCGGATCGACTCTGATCTTGGACTGGAGCGACACGACCTCGGCATCAATTTCCAGCTGTCCATTCGCCCTTGCGACCGAGACCCTATGATTCCCGTCTCGCACGAAATAAACACCGCCCATCTCGTAGAGCTTCACCGCCGGCAAGCTGATGTCCTCATATCTCGTCTTGTCGACATTCACCCATCGCTGACGGAGGTGCTCCTTGTTCGGAAGGAAGTGGCGGTTGAAATCCCTGTAACGGCCTTCACTGCCAACGATGCGGTTCAAAGGGACCGTTGTCAGGCCTGTGTATACTTCAGAATCAGGTTTGATCAGCATTCGGGCCTGATCGAAGGGAAGCAGCTCGGATTCCGAAGGTTTGAAGATGGAGGCGATCTTGGAAATGAAAGCCCGGCTTCTTGCCCGCGAGAAATCCTGCTGGGCGAATTCGTTGCTGTGGTCAGTCATCGGTGGTCCTCCAGTTCGATATTGATGACCTGATGGCCAAAGACATTGATGACCTGTGTGTCCCCGACCTTGGTTGTACGCTGCAACTGGGAATCGTACAGGTGGACATGCCCATGGATGAACAACGAAGGCGAACAATACTTGATAAGCCAACGATAGGCCGAAAAGCCCTGATGGCATGGATCCGGCGCATCCTGGATGCCTTTGGGCGGGGCATGGGCGAGGACGATGTCGACGCCTCTGCCCAGGAAGAGCCTGCGAAGCAGGAGCCTGGGCATCATGCGCAGCAGCCTCAGGCTCATCCATAGATCAGTATACTGGTTGTTGCCTCCATTGTACCACTTGCAGCCCGGTAGTCCCAGGATTGTGAGACCGGCTTCCTTCCGTATCGAAAAAGATGTTCTCCCGGGAAGGATCGTCCTGCCGGGAATTGAATCCGCATTTTCATGATAATGATAGATCGGCCCGTCCAACGCCCGATCCTGCGCATCATGATTGCCGGCCACGGAGACGATCGGCCTGTTCAGCATCGTTGAGATGAAACCCAGGTATTCAGCGGGAAGGTCGCCGGCGGAAAGGATGAGATCGATGTCGCCAAAACGCTCCCTTATGGCAGATGAGTAGACAAACAGGTCTACTTCATCGGAGACGCAGAGTACCTTGATGGTTTTCTTCATCCAACCAGCCTTCCAACCATTCTATATAGTGCGTTCCTGTCCAGAGCGATCCAGATGGGCCTGCCGTGGGGACAGCGGGGAAAGGGGAGGCGAAGCGCCCGACCAATGAGATTGCAGGCTGCCGCCTGGTCCAGGACATCACCATCCTTTATGGCTGCCCGGCAGGCAAGTGTCGCCAGCATATCGGTGTGCGGCCCCCCGCCGGATTTCTTCTCCTCCACGGATTCACTGAAAAATGATTCCGTGAGCGACTGGACGGCTTTTTCGCCCAGCAGGGCAGGAACTTCGTTGATGATGCAGGAATCGTTTTCCATCTCGAATCGGAATCCGATGCGTTCGAGTTCCGCCCTGTTTTCAAGGAACTGCTTGCGCATCTCCCCGGAGGGGAATTCAAGCACGTAAGGCACGAGCAGGGCCTGCGACGGATGTTGGGATTCCACGAGCCCGTCGTAGAGGATCCGTTCATGAGCTGCATGTTGATCGAGAATATAGAGTACAGCATCCTTCTCGAAGAGGAGGAAGGGACCGAAAGCCCTTCCGATATAGCGGAAGGGACCAGGGGTGGCGGGAGTCGGGCTTTCGGTGGAAACGCCGCTCCTGCGCTCTTCCTGCCGGCTTTCTTTGCTTTCCTCCTGCAGGGCATCCCAGAAAGCGCGAGGCGTCGCCTGGTAGCCCGATTGAGCTGCTTCATGGGGGAAGAGACCAGTGGTTCTTGGCGCGATTCCTGCCGACTGCTCCATATTGCTTGGCCCCGCTCCGAAGACTTGCCGCAAATGGGGCTGGACGGAGGCATACACAGCGGACTTGAAAGCTTCGATATTTTTGATGCGGACTTCCCGTTTGGCGGGATGTATGTTGAAATCGGCCTGCGCAGGCGGAATCGAGGCGAAGAGAAAGGCGCAAGGCCTCATGCCGCCTGGTAGATATCCGGAGAAGGCATACTCGAGCACCCCGGAAAGGCCCCATTCAGGGACCTTGCGCCCGTTCACGAAAATCTGGAGATACCTTCTGTCCTTGCGGTGAAACGAAGGATCTGCAAAAAGAAGGGTAAAGGATCCCTGTTCGAGCTCAGCGTCGAAACGTGAAACCAGGGCCGCGGGAACTTCGGGATAAAGGAGGCAAAACCTCTGCTCGAGCGTCCCTGACGAATAGCTTTCCATCGTGCCTGCAGAAGTCCATGAAAATCCAATCGAGGGAAAGGCGAGGGCGCGCTCCACGAAAATCGCGTGGCATAGGAGCGCCTCCGACATGGGGCGCTTCAGGAACTGACGCCGGGCTGGATACTGAGCGAAAAGCGACTGTACTCGTACGGCAGTTCCATGCCGTGATGCTGTCGGCTTGAGGGAGGGAGTCTTCCCGGAATCCACGACAAGCTGCCAACCGATATCGGACCCCGCCTCCCGACTCGTGATTTCCAAGTCTGCCACCGAGGCAATCGAGGCAAGCGCCTCTCCCCGGAATCCGAGGGTGGATACTGAAAGCAGGTCGAGAGCCTTCTCGATCTTGCTCGTGGCGTGCTCGGCAATCGAGAGTTCAAGATCCTCCCGAGACATGCCTCCGCCATTGTCGACAACCTGGATCAGGTCGATTCCGCCTTTTTCGATCCTGACCTGGATCTCGGAAGCCCCGGCGTCTATGGCGTTGTCCAGGAGTTCGCGGAGTGCCGATGCAGGGCGGTCGATCACTTCGCCGGCAGCGATGAGACGTGAAGTTTCGGGGGGAAGTACATGTATATGTGCCATCAGATCACCTTGTCCAGGAACCTGATTGTAGCGCTGATACCTGTGAAGGTGTCCCAGGTGTCAAGGATTG
The DNA here is from genome assembly GCA_021372425.1 of Spirochaetaceae bacterium. GTDB lineage: Bacteria > Spirochaetota > Spirochaetia > Treponematales > Rectinemataceae > JAFIHQ01. The sequence continues at coordinate 2,878 of JAJFUL010000155.1, read as the reverse complement.
GATTCCAGCCATATGCCCAGTTCAGCTTGAGGACAGCGCCATTGATCTCATATGAGGCAAACAGGTCTATCCTGGCATCCGACAGGTCGCTCAGGTCCCAGAACGATTTACCGCTTCTGCCTATGAAATATTTCTCGTAAGCCAATTCTAAGGCAAACCCTTCGATCAAATCGTTCTGGAAGGCCAGATTTGCCTTTATATGCGGATAATTGCCGCTGTTGTCGGTCTCGACTCCCGGAATCGATGCGAATCGGCCGTCCATGGCAAGGTCGAATGAAACGAGATCCCTAAACAAAGAAAATCCCAGATGCGAAGCCCAGGCAGAGATGAATTGGCCCGGAGCGGAATTTTTCATGTAGGAGAAGCGTTCGACCCTGTAGAGATCATAGCTCGAATTGAAATAGGCAGGGATGAACCCTTCCTGAAGATAACGGACCTGCGCACCGAAGTTCACGAAACGGATAATTTTCATCTCGAAGCCAACAGCGAGGCCTTGCGATTGATTGGGCTCAATGGCCCAATCGGCAAAAGCGGAAATGGCAAAAGGATCGGTCTTCAGAATAGGTGTCCTGAGGTCAGCGCCGCAAACATAGATCATCTCATTCTGAGGGTATGAGACCAGATCGGCTTCGTCTACCCACTGGAGAGGAGACCGGTCGATGGCGATGGTGGCACCGACCTGCAGATCCTTCAGGTTGATGGAATCGAGGAAGGCCAAAGGGCGCAGATAGGCCCTTCCCGCAACGATATCCGCCCTTGCCAGGTTGCCGACCATTCCTTCGACGCCGATATAGGGGAAATTGACGAGCGAACCATCGAGGCCGAATTGCAGGCCTGAGAACCGGGTCTTTGGAAGGAGCCGCGTGTTGGAATAACCCGAGACGATCAGCCCATCACCCAGGCTCAGGTCCTCGATGGGGCCGAGCCCAAAATGGAAGAGGTCTTCTTCGGGGCTTCCATACCGGAGATACAGGATTTTGGGCAGATAGACGTCGAGGAAAGACCTGCCTTCATCAGGGACCCAATCTGCCTTGTAAAAAGAGAAAGGAGAACTCGAACTGGAATTGATTATGAACCTTGCGGACAAATCCAGGCCGCAGCTGAATCGGCCGATGGCATAGGTTGGCTGCAGACCTATCTTGGGCCATGCACTCATGCTGGAATTATCGGTCTGGTCAGGCAACAGGTCAGAACCGAGAAGCAGGTTCATTTGGAATCCCTGAATCGGGAGATTCCCTGGTTGGGCAGCATCAAAGGCGCTTTCCTGTGCCTGTGCGGACAGGGAAACAAACAGCGCAAGGATGAAGGTGGCTACAAGCAATCGCCTCATGACGCATATATAATACAATATCGGAGGACAATAAGGAATAAGACGATTGTTGAAGCCACGGAAAAAAGCTAAAGTGGCAGAAACCAGCAAAGAGGTGAATTATGCGTTTTTTTGAGAAAATTGAAGAGATAGTCCGCGGAAAGGGGACCTGCCTCTGCATCGGGCTCGATCCGTACTTCACCAGGGAAGCCAGAAGGGAAAAAGGCGATGAAGCCTGCATCGCCGCAGCCCTTTCCGCCAACAGGAGAATCATCGGGACGACCCATCCTTTTGCAGCCTGCTATAAACCAAATCTTGCCTTCTATGAGGCTTTTGGCGTGGCTGGGCAGGAGCTTCTCAGAAAAACAATCGAAGCCATCCCGGATGGCATACCGGTTCTAATAGATGCCAAACGCGGAGACATAGATACAACTGCGCAGGCCTATGCCGATGCGATTTTTGGGGAACTCGGCGCCGATGCCGTGACACTGAGCCCTTATATGGGAAGGGACAGCGCGACGCCCTTCCTGGCGTGGCAGGGGAAAGGCGTCTTTATATTGTGCAAGACAAGCAACCCCAGCGCCCAGACTTTCCAGGGGCTTGAAGTCGAAGCTGAGCCGCTCTATATCAAGGTGGCCCGCGAATGTGCATCATGGTCGGACTCGGTTGGCCTCGTCGTTGCAGGGAATGATTGCGAAGCGCTGGCTAGAGTCCGCGCCGCCTCGCCGCGGACCTGGTTTCTGGCGCCCGGCATCGGTGCCCAGGGTGGCAAGGCCGATGCGGCGATCCGGGCAGGCGCTCGGGCGGATGGATTGGGAATGCTGGTCGCGGCAGCCCGGGCGGTCGCGGAGGCACAGGAACCCGGCGAGGCGGCGCGCGGCCTTCGGGATCTCATACGGCAAGCCCAGGACAATCTTGGTGCCGGTCCCCACAAGACTTGCCAGGGATGGTCTGGCGGCCCGCAGGCCTCTGCAGCTCCAGCAACCGCTGCCCTCACGGTTTCAGCAAGCGCTGCCGTGGCAAGCTCTTCTCTTGACTTGCTCAAAAAGGAATTCATCGTGGCGCTTATCGAGACAGGCTGCTTCAGGCTGGGCGATTTTGTGCTGAAAAGCGGCAAGCACAGCCCCTTTTATATCGATCTGCGAAGGCTGATTTCAAATCCGGCCGCGCTCGGCAGCGCCGCCAGCGCCTATGCCTCGATGTCACGCGGCCTTTCGTTCGATCGCGTCGCCGGCATACCTGCCGCGGGGCTTCCGCTAGCCACCGCCGCTTGCCTTGCATTGCAGGCGCCCATGATCTGGCCCCGCATGCCCGCGAAAGAGCATGGAACGGGAAACCGCATCGAAGGCGCTTATGAAAAAGGCGAACGGATCCTTCTCCTGGACGACTTGATAACGACAGGCGAGAGCAAGAGGGAGGCAGTCGCCATACTGAGAGCTGAAGGGCTTGTCGTTGAAAACCTGATAGTGCTTGTAGAGAGGGGAAAAGGGGGGAGGTCGGACATGGAATCGCTCGGCATCAGGCTTCACGCATACCTCCACGTCGCCGAACTTTTCAGCTATTGCGAGA
>JAJFUL010000153.1 GCA_021372425.1 Spirochaetaceae bacterium | reverse complement strand
GTAGTATCGCCCAACGTTCCTGCGATTCGCGGTAAGTCAGGATCAAGCTCGGCCAGGAAATCCCGGGATGGATAGCCGCCGAAGGATGCGTGCCACATGGCCTTGTGGCCCATGGCGCAGCGGCTGCGCCTGATATCCTGTACGCGGCCGGTTCCGCACAGAAGCGAAGGCATCCAGTCACAATGCTCTACAAAAGAATAGGCGGCCTGCCTAACCTTGGGGTTGACCGAGAAGACATGCATGATCTTTGCCCAGAACCATTCCGAAGAGTAGATCCCGCCCTCATATTGCGTATAATCGGTACCGCCCCATTCCCTGGCCGTGGCGTTTATCCGCGCGGCCTCTTCTATGGAGCTGTGATCCTTCCACAGGATGAACATCGCATCGGAATCATCCGCAAATTCCGGCTTCAAGGAGAGAGGCACATTGTGCTCATCAACCGCGCAAGGCGTCGATCCGGTCGTATCTATGGCGATACCTCGTATCAGGCTCAGCGTTTCTTCGCCCAGTTCCGCGCAGAGCGCGTCCATGACCGCGATGAGCGATTCAATGTAATCCAGGGGGCTTTGCCTGAAAACATTGTTTGCAGGATCGCAATAGCGCCCTTCCTTCCAGCGTGGATACAGCGAAACCGCGCTCGCCAGTTCACTTCCCGTCCTGCCGTCGGCGATGATCGCCCTGCAGGAATCCGTCCCGTAATCGATGCCCAGGACCAGACTGTCTATGCTTTTTGCATCCATATTCCATATTCCTATAGATGATAAGATAAGGGCCTGAAATTTAGGCCGAGAAAATCTTGCTCATTATTTTTTCCTGCGTGATACCTTCCTTGTCCATGATGGAAAGGAGACGCCCCTCGTGCATGACCGCAACCCTGTCCGAAAGGGCGATGATCTCAGGCAATTCGGAAGAAATGAGTATAATCGAGTTGCCTTCGTCCGCCAGTTGCGTGATTATCCTGTGTACTTCAGCCTTGGCATGTACGTCAATGCCACGGGTTGGCTCATCCAGTATCAGGATCGACGGTTTTGTGGCAAGCCACTTGGCCAGGACGACTTTCTGCTGGTTGCCGCCCGACAGATTCGCGACAGGTTGGTCCTCGCCGGTAGCCTTGATGTCGAGCAGCGAAACGTATCTGGAGACGACATCATGCTCCTTTTTCCGCGAGATCGTAAAAAACGGGCCCTTGACATGGCTGTGGATGGCCATCGTCATGTTTTCGCGGAGGCCCATGGCCAGCACCAGCGATTTTGTTTTCCTGTCTTCCGAAAGATAGGCGATGCTATGTTTGATGGCGCTTGCAGGCGATTCAATATCGACCTTCGCATTCCTGATGTAGATATCGCCTTGAGTCTTTTTTTGCGCGCCAATCATGAGCAAGGCGGTTTCAGTTCGGCCTGCGCCGATAATTCCGGCAAAGCCGAGGATTTCACCCTTGCGGAGATCGAATGAAACATTCCTGATATAGGGTGGCCCGGAGAGATTTTTAACACGGAGCATGATTTCATCCGACGGCGCCTTTGTGCGCTTCGAGAAGAAATCGGCCATTTCCCTTCCGACCATGAGCGATACGATCTGCTGCTGATTCGTCCCGGCGGTGACCAGTTCCCCCGCATTCTTTCCATCCCGGAGGACGACGATCCTGCTGGTTATCTTCTGGACTTCATCCAACTTGTGTGAGATGAAGATGACCCCTATCCCCTGCTTCCGGAGATCCCTGATAACCTCGAAAAGCTTTGTGATTTCCTTATCCGTGAGGGAGGAGGTGGGCTCGTCCATGATGAGCAGCTTTACATTCGTCAGCAAGGCTTTGGCGATTTCGACCATCTGCTGCATGGCGATGGGCAGTTTGTTCGTGGTCACGTCGAGCGGAACCGATATGTCGAGTTTCTTGAAAATGTCTTTCGCTTTTTTCGTCATCTCCTTGAAATCGATGATGCCCGAGTGAGTTTTTATTTCATGGCCGAGAAAAAGATTCTCGACTGCATTGAGGTTAGGGCAATTGTTGAGTTCCTGGAATATTATGCTGATGCCTTTCCCCTGCGCATCGACAATTGAATGGAAGTTGACCTTCTGATTGTTCCAGATAATCTCGCCTGAATTGGGGATATAGACTCCCGACAGCACTTTCATGAGCGTCGATTTTCCGGCGCCGTTTTCCCCCAGGAGACCGACAATTTCGCCTGCATTTACCGAAAAGTCCACATTGTCCAGAGCCTGTACACCGGGGAAGCTCTTGCAGATTTTTCTCATTTCCAAAAGACATGTGGCCATTGCAACCTCACTTGTTCTTTACCCGGTCAAGTACCGCTGCCAGCACGATGATGATTCCGATTATTGCCGTCTGCCAGTAAGTCGAGACTTTCATGAGCACCAGGCCATTCCTGATGACCCCCATGATCGCTGCCCCGATGATGACACCGAGAATCGATCCAGCTCCGCCCGACAGCGATGTCCCACCGATGACTGCGGCCGCGATGGCGTCGGTTTCCCAGCCGTTGCCGGTGTCCGATTGGGCTGAATTGAAACGCGCGATGAGAATAATACCGACAATCGCCGCACAGAAACCAGAGATCATGTAGATGCCGACCTTGATCTTCTTTACATTTATTCCCGAGAGGAAGGTCGCCTGCTCGTTGCCGCCGATTGCGTAGGTCCTTCTGCCCAGCGAGGTTTTCTTGAGGACAAAATCAGCGATGAGCGCTATTATAATCATAAACCAGACAGGAACAGGCAGTCCCAGAAAATCGCCCTGTCCGACAAAAAGGAACTCTTTCGGAATATTGGTTATCGGCCACCCTTTAGTGATGACCAGTATGAGTCCGCGGGCAAAGAGCTGCATACCGAGCGTCACAATATAGGGTGCTATTTTCACATAGGCGACGAGTATGCCGTTGATGAAGCCGAGGAGCATGCCTGTAAGGAGTCCCAGGATCACGCTGAGGAAAATCGGCTGGCCGGATGCCATGGCCATTGCCGAAACCACGCCGGCCAGTCCCATTATGGAGCCTACCGACAAGTCAATTCCACCAGTGAGAATAACAAATAACTCACCAAATGCCACAATCGCCACAAAAGAAATTTGCCGGGCCACGAGATAGAGATTGCTTCCGCTTATGAAATTAGGGGCGAATATGGTGATAAAGAACATGAGGAGCAGCAGGGCAACAAAAATAGCTGATTCCCTGTAGGAAAAAAATTTGGCAGGCAAGGATTTGGACGCGCTTTTACTTGTCATGATGACCTCTTGTCAGGGCACAGGCCGGCACACGGGCAATCCTGTGCGCCGGCTTTTGTCCATTGTTCCCGCAAATTACTTTGCGAACTCTTTTTTCATCTCATCCATGTAGTTGTTCAAGTTGTCTTTGGTGACGAAGAGAACGCCCGTATCGATGTTTTTCGGGATCGTCTTTCCGGCCTTCGCATCGAGCAGGCGCTCGACGGACAGCCAGCCCATCTTGTAGGTCTTCTGAACGAGGCAGAAGGCGACGGTGTTATCCTTGATTCCTTCAAGCGTGTCCTTCAGATCATCAAAACCGGCAAGCACGATCTTGCCTGCCTTTTTTTGCTGCTTGAGGACGTTGGCCGCTGCAGGTGCCCCTTCCGCGGACACGGAGAAAATGCCCTTCAGGTTGGGGTAAGTCTGGAGAATGGCTTCAGTCTTGTTGACTGACTCGGCAAAGTCTCCTTTTTCGTCGACGACGTCGAGTATCTTGATCCCGGGAGCTGATTCGGCTATCGCCCGCTTGAAGCCTTTCGTCCGCAGGTTAAGATTCGTGGCTCCAAGTCCACCCTGCAGGATGATCAGCTCGCCACTCTTGCCCATCAAATCTGCCATGCGCTTTCCGGCGACATAGCCAGCGGTCTCGTTGTCCGTGCCGATGTAGGTCAGGGCAGCGCTCGACGGCGCCGGTGCATCGAAAGTGATGACCTTGATTCCCGCTTTCATCGCGTCGGCGATGACAGGTACGAGACCAACGTCATCAAGGGCAGAAATGGCGATACCATCGACCTTCCGGGCGATCAGGTCTTCAATGACCTTTACCTGCAATGACAACTCGAATTTTTGGGGATCGACCTTCTCGACGGTCACGCCATATTTTTCGCCGGCAGCCTTGAAGCCTTCGAAGCATGGCTCATAGTATGGATGCACGCCTTTGGTGACCATGACGAAGACAGGTTTTTTTGCCTGGCTGAAGGCCATTGTCGGCACGAGCAGGGCGAGTACCAACCCAATCGCGAAAACCTTTTTCATACAATCCACCTCCTATTGCTTTCAGCCTTCGTGACGAAAGCTGAATAATCGCAGATCTCTTGTATTCCCCTGCGAAGGCTGGTCATGGCTGGCTGGCCGGCGTCGCCGGGAGATTTTCCCTCAGGTAGATATCGATCGGAACCATGGTCTCTTTTTCGGTCGGCCGCTCGAGCACGACAGAGTCGTAGAGGCGATAGAGGCCCTCATAGCCCTGGTATTCGGGGCGCTGTGACAGAATGCAGTCGATAAGACCTTCGCGCAGCAACCGCTCGTTCTCGGGAACCAGATCGTAACCGACGACGGAAATATGTCCTTGAGTCTTCCGGTTGAGAAAATCGGCCACGCCATAGACGGAAGCATTGGTCACGAATACCCCGCCGGGAATGCCTGATTCTTTCAGCGTTTTCTGGAGGAAGGCCTCTCTTGTTTCCTTGTGTTCGATATCGAAACACTCGAATACTTTTATGTTGCGGCTCAGTGTGGATGTCTGAAAGTAATGGAGGAATCCGTCGACTCTCTTTCTGATATGGAAATCGCCGGCATGGGCGCTGATCACGTAGTAAGGCCCTTTCTGCACGGAAAAGGCTTCGAGAAGACGGCCTGCGAGCACGCCGCCCTGGAAGGCATTCTGCCCGATCCGGGAAAGCGGCTGGTAGCCGGGCAATTCGGCATCGAGAAAGACCACGGGAAAATTCTTCGGCAGCAGCTTGAGGAATTGGGAACTCGCTTCAGGAAGGACCGGGGCCATCAGCAGGCCGTCGAAGGGGGATTCGAGAATCAGACGGGATTTTTCCTTTAAAGAATCGGGATCGTAGCGGTTATACTCGATCTTCTTCAGCGTTATGCCAAAGGGGATGAGTTCCTTGGCCGCCTTCAGTATGCCGCTGCAGACGATCTTCCAGTATCCGGAATCTTCGGTTGAGCTTGGCAGGAGGACGGCAAAGCAGTAGGCCTTGTTGAGCTTGAGGCGGCGGGCGATCGGGTTGGGCTTGTAGCCTGTCTCGGCGATGATGGCCTCGATTTTCGCCCTCGTCTCCGGCGCGACTCTTCCGCGGCCATGGAGCACCCTGTCTACCGTCCCGATCGAGACATGCGCGGCAGCGGCAATTTCCCTTACCGTCATGTTAGCCCCTTCTATCGAGAGTGAACGTACACGCACAAGTGCGGTAACGTGCACGCATAGTATAGAGGCAGGTTCGGAATCTGTCAAATTTTAATTTCAAAACAGAGGCTAACCCGGAAAGCGGGGAGGTTGCCCTATTTCTTGCGGTCTTTCCTGATGATGGCGCGCAAAGCCTCGATCGCAGTCTCAATCGCGGGCGTGGTGTCAAAGGTGGAGGCCGCGGCGGACGGGCCAAGCAGCATCTCGCGCTCGATATTGCGGCAGAGAAGGAGCACCGTTGCGCAGCGCACCCTGCGGACGCTGGCCACAATAAAGGCGGCTGCACTTTCCATTTCGCTGCCGATGGCTCCCGCTGCCTTCCAGGCCTGCCATTTCTGCTTCAGCACGGCGGCGTTCGGCATGCTGTCTGGGTCGTGCTGGCCGTAGTAGCTGTCCTTGCTTTCGACGACGCCGAGGTGATACTTCTTGCCCAGCTTCTGCGCTGCGGACGCAAGCGCGTTGACAAGCTCATAATCCGGAACGGCCGGGTATTCGATGGGGACATATTCCAGGGTCGTCCCCTCCTTGCGGATAGCGCCGGTGGGAATGATGAGATCGCCCGGAAGGATTTCGGGATCGATGCCTCCGCAGGTTCCCACGCGGATGAAACTGTCCGCGCCGCACCTTACGAGCTCCTCCATTGCTATGGAAGCGCTTGGCCCGCCGATGCCCGTCGAACAGACGCTGACTTTCTCCCCGTCAAGGTAGCCAGTCCAGGTGTTGAATTCACGATACGTGACGACATGGCTGGCATTGTCCAGGTATGCCGCGATCTTTTCGACCCTGCCGGGATCGCCTGGCAGAAGCACATAGCGGCCGACATCGCCCACGCCGCATTTGATATGGTGCATCAATTCTTTTTCCATAACAGGCCTCATTCTCCCTTTCAGCTTGACTTTACCCTATAGTATAACAGATGTAAAACATATGACAATATACTATCTAAAACAGGATATGACTTTGGGCTGAAAATTTTGAAATTTCAAGCTTGACAGAATAAAAATGAAGGTTTATACCAGAATTATGGCATTCTTGAGGGGAATTGATGGATAATTTTACGGAAAACGCCAATAAAAACAAGTTGAGTCTTCGATCCTTGAGTTTAAAAGATATTATGATAACGCTAAAAGAAGTTGTAATTATCCTTATTGGTCTTATGACTTCTTCGTTTGGAACAAGTATTTTCTACAACGCGGAGCTGGGCTCTTCCCCTATGGCAACTTTCTGCGATGGTGTGCATACTGTGTTCGGCATTTCCTACGGGACAGCCAACACGCTGGTCAACCTTCTACTCTTGATCGTGCTGTTTTTCCTGAACAGAAAATACATCAACATAGGAACTGTCCTGTGCGTATTTGCCATCGGCCCCTTTGTCAATCTTTTTACTTCATTGCTTTCCGGGCTCGCCATTTCAAATTGGAACATTTTTCCGAGAATACTCTGCACGATTCTAGGCACAACACTCATGGGAGTCGGGCTTGGGCTCTATGTGGCTGTCGATCGCGGTCTTGGAGCCCTCGAAGGTTTGGTGAAAGTCCTCTGCGAAAAGAGCCGCTTTTCCTATTCGAAAGCCAAGATCATCCAGGACATCATCCTCGTGGCGGGCGGGATCGCGATGAGTGCCAGATGGGGCATCGGCACGATCATAGCCATGTTCCTGACCGGACCCGTTCTCCAGGCTTCGATCGGTTTTTTTTCCAAGCGGATGGGACTGCATCGGGAGAGCAAGACTGTCGAAAGCTCAGCAAACTGAGGCTTTAAACCCCCAGCTTGAGCCGGGGAATTGATATAGGGATTATCCATTGTTAAGGAGGCTTGTATGAAAAAAAGCGTATTGGGTGTACTGGTACTCATCCTCGCGGTGGCCGCGTTCAGCAGCGCCAGCGGGAAGAGCCCCAAGGACATGGGCGTTGCACTGATCATCAACACCAACCTCGGCGACAAGTCGTTCTGTGACCTGTCGAATCAGGGTCTGCTCGAAGCTGCCAAAGAACTTGGTTTCCGCACGAAGGTAGTCGAGCTTGGCGGCGATACGACAAAACAGATTCCTACGCTCACCGAATTTGCAGAAAGCAAGGAATGGGACATCATCGTCTGCGGGACCTACAACATCCGCGAGAGCCTCCAGGCTGTGGCGCAAGAGTTCCCCGAGAAGAAATTCATCCTCTATGACGCGAAAGACGACAAGAGCCTCCCCAACGTCTACTCAGTCGAGCATCTCCAGAACGAAGGATCCTTCGTTGCCGGTGCCGCGGCTGCCATGCTCACCATTTCCAAAGCTCCTCTCGCGAACAGCAAGAAGATTGTCGGATTCGTGGGCGGCGGCGAGAATACTTCCATCAACGACTTCCTTGTCGGCTATATCCAGGGCGTCCAGACTGTCGACCCTGCTGTCAAAGTGCTGATTTCCTACATCGGCAACTTCAAGGATACGGCCAAGGCGAAGGAAATGGCCATCGCCCAGATCAACCAGGGCGCTGACGTCGTCTTCGCTGTTGCGGGCGGCGCTGGCCTCGGCGTTCTCGATGCCTGCAAAGACAAGAATGTGTATGCCATCGGCGTCGATTCTGACCAGGCGATGGTGCTCGAACCCACCCGCCCGGACCTTTCGAAGATCATCTGCACCTCAATGCAGAAAAAGGTCAACAAAACAGTGTACAATGCGGTAAAGGCGGCCGTTCTCGGCACGCTCCCCTATGGCAAGTATGAGACCGTCGGCGTCAAGCAGGGTTCGATCGGCATCGCGAAAAACAAGTATTTCGATGCCATCTTCACGGAAAGCCAGAAGAAGGAAATCGCCGAGCTCGAAGCTGAAGTCATGTCGGGGAAGATCAAAGTCCAGACCGCCATCGGCATGGACAATGCGACCCTCAACAAGATCCGCGATTCCGCAAGACCCTGATCACCGGGGATTTGCAGGGCGATCCGGCGCTGTGGCGCCGGATCGCAAAGCGGACTGGGAAGGCTGTACCGGCACGAAAATGCAGGGACAGCCTTTCGAATGATCTTTCCAATTCGTTTCCCGAGGCAGTGAATGGATACCGTAGTTCTTTCAATGGAAAACATCACAAAAGTCTACTCCAACGGCTTTGTGGCCAATAAGAACGTGAATTTCTCCGTGAATGAAGGGGAAATCCATGCGCTTGTCGGCGAGAATGGAGCCGGCAAGAGCACTCTCATGAAGGTCCTTTTCGGCGTCGAAAAGCCGGATGAAGGCCATATCTTGCTTCATGGCAAGGAAATACACATCGACAATCCCATTGTCGCGATCAAGAGCGGCATCGGGATGGTGCATCAGCATTTCATGCTCGTGCCTTCCCTTACCGTGGCGGAAAACATGGTGCTGGGCATGGAACCGAAGAAGAAAGGACTCTTCAGCATGGAACAGGCTGTGAAGATCACCGAGGAAGCCGCCACAAAATTCCATTTCCAGGTTGACGCCACAGCAAGGATAGAGGACCTGTCCGTCGGGAAGAAGCAGAAGATCGAGATTCTGAAAGCTCTGGTCCGTGGGGCCAGGATCCTGATCCTCGACGAACCTACCGCCGTTTTGACCCCGCAGGAGACGAAGGAACTTTTCGTTGAACTGAAAAACCTCAGGGACGAGGGCCTGACAGTCATTTTCATTTCCCACAAACTGAACGAGGTCACTGAACTTTGCGACCGCATAACCGTGATGCGCGCCGGCCGGACGATCGGTGTACAGGAAGTCCGCAATGTGAGCGAAAGCGACATTTCGCGCAAGATGATAGGCCGCGATGTCCAGTTGAATATCCAGAAGTCCAGGGCGAAACCAGGCGACATCGTGCTCAATGTGAAAAACGTGACCAAGTATTCGCGCACTTCGGCAAAGAAAGCTCTGGACGGTATCAGTTTGCGCGTCCGGAGGGGAGAGATACTCGGCATCGCCGGCGTCGAAGGGAACGGACAGACCGAACTGAGCGAAAGCATCACGGGCATGGACAAGGAATTCGAGGGCAGCATCCAGATCGGCGGCATGGACGTGAAGAACCACAGCATCCGGCAGGCGCGCGAACATGGCCTTGCCCATATTTCCGAGGACCGGATCACCTACGGGATCGTTGGCGACGGCAGCATCGAGGAAAACATTATCTCGGACCGCTACTATAAGCCTGATTTCCAGAAAGGCCCTCTCCTCGATCTCAGGAAAATCGATAAGCTCGCGGACGAACTTATCGGGCGCTTCGACATAAAGTGTGACGGGCGCGACCAGCCGATAAAGATGCTTTCCGGCGGCAACATGCAGAAAGTCGTCGTCGCGCGCGAATTCACTTCGGGATCGAGCCTGATCGTCGCAAACCAGCCGACACGGGGCATTGATGTCGGTGCAAGCGAATTCATCCGCAACAAGCTTGTGGAGCTGCGGGACCAGGGCGCGGGAGTACTCCTGATCAGCGCTGACCTGAACGAAGTCATGGAACTGAGCGACAGCCTGATAGTCATGAGCGACGGGAAAATAGCCGCCTATTTCGAGGATGCAGCCGCTGTCTCGACGGATGAACTTGGCGAATACATGCTGGGCATCAGAACGATGACGCCCGATAAGATCAGGAGAGTGGCAGACAATGACTAAATCGGTTTCGAAATCCATAAAGACGCCCAAGGAAGTGGAGCGGGAATTCGACATCCTGCGGGTACTCCTTGGCATGACCATAGCGTTGTGCATCGCGTTTCTCATCATTCTCCTGATCAGCAAGGACCCGCTTGGAGCGCTCAAGAGCTTCGTAATCGGGCCATTGTCGACGCTCCGTCGCATGGGGAACGTCGTCGAAGCCATGACGCCGCTGCTCTTCACGGGCGTTGCGGTCTGCTTCATCTTTTCCGCGAACCAGACCAACATGGCAGTCGAGGGCGGCTTCCTGCTGGGGGCGCTGGGCGCGACGATAGGCGCCACCGTATTCCATCTTCCGCCTGTCATTCATCCTCTGGTCTGTCTCCTCTTAGGCGGGCTGTTCGGCGCCTTTGCCTGCTACGTGCCGGCCCTCCTCTATGTCAAGTTCAATTCCAAGCCGGTCGTCAGCTCGCTCATGATGAATTACATTTGCATGTATATCGCTCTGGGCATCATCAATCACGTGATCCGGGACCCGGGGGCCGGCTTCCCCGCCTCCTATACCTTCGACGAGACCGCCCAGCTGGCACGCGTGCTGAAAGGGACGCATGTTCATGCCGGCATCTTCGTCGGCCTCGTCGTGGTCCTGGTCGGCTACTTGTATCTGTACCGCAGCCGAAAAGGCTACGAAATCCGCATGGTCGGCAAGAACGTGAACTTTGCAGCCTATTCGGGCATGCCTGTCAATAAAGTGCTCATGAACAGCCAGCTCATCGGCGGATTCCTGGCCGGCATGGGCGGCGCGGTGGAAGTGCTTGGCATGTACACTCGCTTCCAGTACCAGGGCCTCACCGGCCATGGATTCGATGGCATCCTGGTGGGAATAATTGCCGGATACAACCCCGCGATAGTCCCCCTGGCGGCCCTGTTCCTGGGCTATATCCGTGTCGGCGCCGACGTGATGTCAAGGATGAATGACATCCCGATCGAGCTCGTCAGCATCATCCAGTCGATCATCATCGTGCTCGTCGTCGCCGAGCGCTTCCTCTACAAGCAGAAGCACAGGAAGCTGGTCGAAGTGGCACACAAGGAACTGGCCCGCGAGGAGGTTGCCGCCAATGAATAACAACATACTTTCTGCAATTTTCTCGGCGGAATTCGCCTACTCAGTAATCAGAGTCACGACACCGCTTCTGTTCTGCGCCCTTGCGGCGCTCGTCTGCAACCGCGGCGGCGTGCTCAACATAGCCTTCGAAGGCTGCATGCTGACCGCCGCATTCTGCGGCGTCGTGGGCAGCGCCTATTCCCAGAACCTCTTCGTTGGCCTTCTGGCGGGACTGGCCGGCGGCATCGGCATCATGATGCTGATGGGCTACTTCAATCTGATCCTGAATGCGAATGTGGTACTCACCGGTATTGCGCTCAACACCTTTGCATCGGGCGGCACCGTTTTCGCGCTGTACATCCTCTGCAACGACAAAGGCCTTTCGACCTCCCTGCAGAGCCTTGCCTTCCCGAATGTCAACATTCCGCTCATCCAGGACGTACCAGTGCTCGGCAAAATCCTGTCCGGACACAACGTGCTGACCTACGTGAGCGTGCTCTGTGTGTTCCTGGTCTACCTGCTCATCTTCAAGACACCACTCGGACTGCGGATCCGCGCCGTCGGCGAGAATCCCAGCGCCGCCTCGTCGGTCGGCATCAACGTGACCAGGACCAAATTCACAACGCTCTTCATCGGCGGGCTCATCGCCTCCCTGGGCGGTGTATACATGTCCATGGGCTACCTGACATGGTTCGGGCGCGACATGGTCGCTGGCCGCGGCTTCATTGGCATTGCGGCGCAGAATCTCGGAAACGCGGCGCCAATGGCGACTTTCATCGCCGCACTGTTTTTCGGTTTCGCGAATGCGCTTTCGAATGTGCTGCAGACTCAGAACATACCTTCTGAAGCTGTACAGGCCATCCCCTACGTGGCGACTCTCATCGGTCTCGTAGCCTATTCATCCTCGACACGGAAGAAGAAAACCGGGATAAAGCAGTTGAAGCGCCGGGTTCCGGATGGATTGTAAACAGCTCGGCTGGGTGCTAAATTGAAAGAAATAATATACTGATGGTGGTGAAGAAATGGCCTACAATGTCCAGGCTGCCGACCTCGTTTTCAATTACATCGCCGGCAAGATAAAAAACCGGGAATGGCTTCCCGGTGCCAAGATAGAGACCGAGGAGCAGCTCTGCAGGAAGCTGAACGTGAGCCGCACTGCTGTCCGCCAGGCGATCGAGAAGCTTTCGGCCTATTCGGTTCTCAGAAAGATCCAGGGATCCGGCACCTATGTGCAGCGATACGAGGATACTTCCCTCCTCGGCCTTCCCTTCTACCTGACGGGGAAAGATGTCATGGTGACAATCCTCGAATTCCGTCTCATGTTCGATTCCTACAACGCGGAACTCTTCATAGAGAAATGCACCGACAAGGAGGTCGCTCTCCTGGAAGAAAATTACCGGCAGATGAAGGAATCGGTCGGCGACAAGGAAAAATTCCGCTTCCTCGACAACCAGTTCCATGGAATCATTGCGAAGGGAACGCGAAATGTCATCATCATGCAGATAGCGAACCTGTTCAACGGCCTCTTCGAGGAACACCAGCTTTTCCTGTACGACAGTGTGGGGCCGGACAAGGCTATCTATTTCCACGGGATGATCCTGGACGCCATCAAACAGAAGAACGCCGAGCTGGCAGGCATCTATTCGCGCATGAGCATCGAATATTCCCTGAAACAGCAGGAGAAGAAAATCCTCCCGGGACAAAGTGAAGGAGAGACTGATGAGTGATACGATATATGAAACATTAACTTCTGGCAGAACCACCTATCGCCAAAAGATAATCGCGCTGGCCAGGCAAGCCGAGAATACGCTCGATGTCCTGGATGTCCAGCCTGAATTCAAGCATTATTTTGAGCGCGGTGCGTTGTGCGATATGGGCGAGGGCAACGCTCCCTATCGGCCCCGCTATGTCATGGTGGATTTCGAGAAATTCATAAAACAGGGAAGCGCCTTTCTCAAGCTCGATCCGCCCAGGGATCTGGATGAACTGCTTTCCAGCCTGCAGATACTCTATTTCCACACGCCTTCCATAACGACGATGCCGGTTTATCTCGGCAATATAGACAAGCTGATCGATCCTTTCCTCGATGGCTTGAGCGACGAGGAAGTGTGCAGGAAGCTGGGGAATTTCCTCAACTATATCGACAGGACAATAGCCGATGGCTATTGCCATGCGAATATAGGACCCGAACCGACGAGAGCCGGACGACTCATCCTGAAAATGGAAAAGGAACTCCAGAATTCGGTGCCCAACCTGACGCTGAAATACGATCCCGACATCACGCCCGATGATTTTGCCGAGCAAGCAATCGAATGCTCGCTTTATTGTGCAAATCCGGCCATCTGCAACGACAAGGCGCATCGTGGCACCTATCCGGGTGGCTATGGCATATCCTCATGCTTCAATATCCTGCCAATCCGCGGAGGCGCCTACACGCTTTCGCGCATCGTCCTGCCCCGCCTTGCCAGGATGGCTTCCGGAATCGACGATTTCATGGACAAGCTCCTGCCGGACGCGCTCGAAGCGCTGGGTATTTACATGAACGAGCGCATATCGTTCCTTGTCGAAAAATCCATGTTCTTTGAAAGCAATTTCCTTGTAAAGGAAGGCCTGATCGAACGCGAAAGGTTCGTAGGCATGTTCGGGGTGGCCGGACTCTGCGATTGCGTCAACCTTCTCCTGGCTGACAAAGGCTTGCGCTACGGCCACAGCGCCGAGGCAGATGACCTGGCCGACAGGATAATGACCTGTATCTCGGGTTTTGCCGCGGCATTTCCCGCGAGATACTCCGAAATCGCGAATGGACACTTCCTCCTGCATGCCCAGGCGGGCCTTGCGACGGATGTCGGCGTAACCGCGGGCGTCAGGATCATCGTTGGCGACGAGCCTGCGAATCTGCTCGACCATATGCGGCATTCCGCGCGGTTCCACCGCTTCTTCCCCACAGGCTGCAGCGATATCTTCCCCTTCGACGTCACGGCGCGAAACAATCCCGGCGCAGTCCTCGACATAGTCAAAGGTGCATTCTCGCTGGGGGACAAGTACTGCTCGTTCTATGCCTCGGACGGCGACCTTGTGCGCATAACAGGTTACCTGGTGAAGCGGAGTGAGATCGAAAAATACGACGTGGGCGAGACCGTGTTGCAGGATACTGTTCAGAATGGCAGCAGCAACTACAAGCTAAACCGCCTCAAGGACAGGAAAGTGAGATCGCTGGATGATGGAACAAGCGCCAATAAATAAGATACTGCCGTTCAGCGTCGTGGATGGGCCGGGCAGCCGCTCGGCCGTGTTCGTCCAGGGA
Source organism: Spirochaetaceae bacterium (assembly GCA_021372425.1). Classification (GTDB taxonomy): domain Bacteria; phylum Spirochaetota; class Spirochaetia; order Treponematales; family Rectinemataceae; genus JAFIHQ01. The sequence goes on along the minus strand of JAJFUL010000153.1, from coordinate 581 downwards.
TGCAATTTCCATTGTGCCTATTGCCACAACCCCGAGACGCAGAATCTTTGCAGTGATTGCGGTTTGTGCGTTGCAGGCTGTCCTGAGCATGCCCTCGCCATGGTGAAAGGAAAAGTCGTCTGGGATGAGTCGAAATGTGCCTCCTGTGATACCTGCATCAAGACTTGCCCCAATCATTCATCGCCCAAAGTCAAGCTGATGACGGCTGCCGAGGTCTACGCGAAAATAAAAGGGAGTATTCCTTTCATCCGGGGCATCACGGTGTCGGGAGGAGAATGCACGCTTTATCCGGATTTTCTTCGCGAGTTATTCAGCCTTGCCAAGAAAGATGGGCTCGGCTGCCTCATGGATTCGAACGGATCGATCGACCTCAGTTTTCACGAGCCTCTCGTGGACCTGAGCGATGGTGTAATGTTGGATATCAAGTCCTGGAATCCCGAGACCCATCGTGCCCTTACCGGGTGCGGCAACTCGATTGTCAGGAAGAATCTCGTCTATCTGGCAGGGCATGGCAAGATCGAGGAACTCAGGATTGTATGCCTCGAGAACGAAGTCGATGCAGAAGCGGCCATCGAGGGGAT
>JAJFUL010000092.1 GCA_021372425.1 Spirochaetaceae bacterium | reverse complement strand
ATCTTGGCAAGTATGTTCTGCGCGAACGCGTTGTAATGCAGGATGGCCTTGTAACGTCCCTCGGAATCCACAATAGGAAGCACGCGCCGGTCGTTCTTTTCCATAGTCTGGAGGGCATCCCAGAGCGGTGTGGTTTCCAGGACGCAGGTCGGCTTCTCGCCAAGGTAATATTCGACTTTAGGGACAAGGTCGGGTATGAAAGCCGGGAGCGGAACATTGAATCGGTGAAAGATATACTCCGTCTGGGGATTCACGGCTCCCGCCCGGGCTGCGACAACATTTTTCCAGCCAAGGGCCTTTTTTAGCTCGGCATAGGCAGTGGCTGCGACGACCGAATCGGTATCAGGATTCTTGTGCCCAATGACATAGGTTGTTTTTTCCATAACGAATTCCAGTATAGGAGTGGTTTTGTCTCAGGGCAAGCCAAAAAGCAATATCGAATGAGCCGGAACAAGAGCTGGTTTCTCCTCTCCGTCTATTGCCTGGATGTTCAACAATTGTGCACGATCCGACAGATTGATGATACCATCGATTTCGCCATCTTCGGAAAACATCCTGTATACATCGGGGGACCTTGAAGAAAAACGTTCCGCGCCGAATCGACGGTTGCCGATTTTGGCATACAGCCCGATCAATTCCCGCGTGAATTCCTCTTCGCCCGCCGAAGTACCCTGCGGCTCGTCTGATGACATTATCTGCGAGGCAAAGGCCCTGGCCACGAGCCCGATCAGGAATTTCTCGTTCGGCTTCAGGCTGGTCCGTTCATCCCTGCAGAAAACGACATCAGGGTCGTTCAGGAGGAGTGTCCCGTCCAGCAGGGAACGCGCCAGGCTGTGCCCCATGTTCACCTTGGCGGAAGGCCTGCCCTGGTGTCCGATGAATCTGGCCAGCGGATATTCCCAATGCTCGCGCGTGTCCGCGCCGATACGCATCAGCGGCATGGATGGAGCGCTGCTCTCGATGGGTGATCCGCAGGCCAGGAAGGCGACAGGAAGGCCTGCCTTGTTCGTCCTGATCGAGGTGAGGCGTCGCAGCGTGGCCGCATAGTGCTCCCAGATGCCCTTGCCGGAAGCCAAAGCACTGCCATCACCGCCGCGATGTGCACCGCGCAGCATCCCCGCATAGAGGAAATCGAGCTTGAGGTAGCGATAGCCCCACTCGTTTATGATCATATCGAAGAGATTGAAAAGGTAATCTCCGACTTCCGGGATCGAAAGGTCCAGGCAGAGGAAATCTCCACCCCAGCCGGGATTCCATCCTGCCTTTACGAACTCCCCGCGCTGATTGCGGAGAATCCAGCCTGGATGGTCGATTGCGATCGGCGTATCAGGCATAGTGATGAATGGAGCGACCCAGAGCCCCGGGATATAGCCTTTATCCTCGATCCGGGCCGCGAGCCCTGCCATCCCGTGAGGAAATTTGCGCTCGTCGGGACGCCAATCGCCCACCATCCGCTCCCAGCCATCATCGATCTGGAAGACGATTGGCTTCCCGCGCGATATGAACAGCGTATTGACCAGGTTCCGGGTCGAGCCGATCGATTCCAGATCCTTCCCGATCATGTCTTCATCGATATCGAGATAATGATTGTACCAGGTTTCGAAGCCGCCGATCGGAGGGGATCTTCCCTGGTTTGGTTCTGCCTGTCCCTGCTGCGGCGCCTCCCAGAGGAAACGCAGACCCGCAAACCGGCGTGAAGCTTGTCCAGCTTCGCCAAAGAGGATCGCGACCTTCGCCCTGAGATCGAAATAATCCTGTCCAGCGACAAGGGCGATCCGGGCCAGTAATTCGCCTTTGCTGAAGGAGCCACCTTCAGCAAAAACCGCGATCCTGATCGAACGCGGGCCGATCAGATAGGTTACAGGCGGGAGAGCTCGACTTTCAGTCGCGCCGCCAGCCGACACAAGCGCAAGTCTGGCTGATCCAACTCTCAGCACGGTAAAGAAATGAGAAACCATATCCGGCTTGCCGTGGCCACGGTTTGCAAGCCCATGAATAGCAGCCTCCGCGGGATGGTCGACAAAATTGTTGAGTCCTCGTTTGGCGAAAGCCCTTCGGGGGCGCTCGTTCTTGTAGAGTTCGCCTGCGAAGGACCAGGATTGCCAGCCGTTGCACAGCACGTAGCGTCGTGATTGAACCGAAAAATCGCTGCGACTGACCTGGGCAGCATCGACTGCTTCCGAAAAAGACTGGCCTGCCGTGGCGCACAATTCATCTATCGAAAATTCTCCGAGCAGCAACACAGGATCCCTGCAGGCCATATCCTGCGAAGCCCTGATCATCATGCAGGGAATTCCTCCCGGGCCTTCCTCGAGAATCATCGTGCAGCACTGATTTTCCATGATACCAAGCCTTCCCCAGATTGATACTTCGGCCAGTCACATCCTGACGGCCGCCGACGCACCCGACTGCCATTTGTCAAAGCCTGCTTGATAGTATATAGTAACATCCTGTTTGGGAGAAGGAATTTCCGCATGATCAGACTCTATGCATTTCTGGGGAATTATGGCAAAGAATTCAGCAACAATCGGCACAATGTCGCCTGGCAATTCCTGGAAAGCCTGCCATTTTATGGCGAACTGAGCTGGACAAGGAAATTCAAAGGCCTATACGCCTCCCGCGAAACAAGCGGCGAACGCATCCTCCTCCTCAAGCCCGAAACTTACATGAACAGCTCCGGCGAAAGCATAATCGAACTGATGCGGTTCTACAGGATCGAACCAGGCGAGGTCCTCGCCGTGCACGACGAACTCGAAATGGCTTTCGGGGCTTTTGGATTCAAATTTTCCGGTGGACTGGGCGGGCACAACGGCCTGCGATCGATGGAAAAATACCTGGGCACGCGGGATTTTGCACGTCTGCGCTTCGGAATTGGCAGGCCGGACAACCCCGATGTCGCCGGTTACGTACTTTCTGATTTCAGCCAATCCGAAAGGGAAATACTGATGAGCGCCGTCTTCCCGCAAGCCGGGGCGGCATTCATGAAATGCCTCGAATCAGGCTTCGACGCCGTCAAGGACGATTTCAAAAAGAAGATTTGCCTGTAAATTGCCGGTCGAGAATCCTGCATTCCCTGATAGCAGGAGAGAGTGCAGGCCAGGCTTCCCGGCCGACTCGTCCTTGGCCTCTAGTTTTCGCTTGCGCTGCCAATAAAATCAGCGATGAGACTGGTCATTTTGTCGGCTTCTGCTTGAGAGCGTCGGGATATATGCGCAAAAATCCCGCGGGCTAGCAAATAAGTCGCCAGAAAACCGCCAATCGAAAAAAGCGCTGTAAACAGCGGGGAATTCAGCACTCCCATCCCAACGCCAAAGCCGAGACCTATGCCTCCGCCGATTCCAATCCCTCCGCAAAGCCCGCCAAATATTCCTCCAGCCCGATTCCGCAGCTCATAAATCGCCGATATTTCGGTTCCTTCACTCGATGGAATCACGGTAATGTCAACGACCTGTCCGGTACGCTGCACCTCAAAAGCGTCGGAGGACCATAGCAGCTTGCCTCGGCGCACTGTCCCGCTGCCGTGCAATCCCGATTTCCTGCCCAGAAAGTCCAGAATTTCTTCAAGCTGTTCGCTGTCGGGGGTGTTTTCGATGCAGATGCGTGACTGGGGACGAAGCTCGCCGATAAGCAAACGTTTCCAGCCACGCCTCCCTGGCTTTGTTTCCAGCTCTGCAACAGCTTTTCGGAAACTTTCGGCCGAAATCCCGACTTCGTGGGCAATCGCCTCGGCCTCCACCAGGGAATAGCCTTGCTGGATCGCTGGCTCCCGATCGCGAGCCTCTATTTCCGCGGCCCTGGCAAGGACAAGAGCGAATTGCTTTTCGTCGAGATGGCGAACAGCGTCATCGATCCGCGTTTCCAGATTTTCCTGCATGCTCCCTCTCCTCGGAGTGCGTCACCAGATTCAGAAAATCAGGCTGTCCAGCCTCTTCTCGTCATGCTTCCAGGAAGGATCCACCCTCACCTGGAGCCTCAGATGAATGGGGTAATCGAAAAGTTCAGCCAGGTCAACCTGCGATTCCTCACGGATAACCTTGATCATTGAACCACCCTTGCCTATCACGATGCCTTTCTGGCTTTCGCGCTCGACCACGATGTCGTAAGAAACCTCCATCCCGCCATCTTCAGTTTTCCTCGAATCGACGAAATCGATGTAGAGCGCGTGGGGAAGTTCCTCGCGCGTATGGTTGATTGCCTTTTCCCTGATGATTTCCGCAATCCTGAAGACAGGGTCCTGATCGGTATAATATTCGGCCGGATACCACTCGGGACCTTCTTCGGCTTTTGCAAAGAGTTCCGTCACAAGCGCATCCAGGCCCTGTCCCTTCAGCGCCGATATCTGGACGATCCTGGCACCAGGCACATGGCTGCCTGCAAACTCCAGGGCCCTGGGAACATCCGAATCCTTCGCATCGGTTTTATTGACTGCCACGATGATCCTGGCCTCGGCGCCCCTGAAGTTAGCCGCCAGCGACTCTTCTTCAGCCCCCGGCTCCCTCGTCGAATCCAGGACATAGACGATGATGTCAGCATCGCCCAGCGCCCCCAGCGCCACGTTCTTCAGCCTGATGTTCAGCCTTTTTTCCGAAAGATGGAAGCCTGGCGTATCGATGAAGACAAGCTGCCCCTCCTCGCGGTTGACAATGCCCCGCACCGCGTTCCGAGTCGTCTGCGGAACCGGGGAGACTATGGAGACCTTGGCGCCACACAGCGCATTCAACAAGGTCGATTTGCCCGAGGAAGGCCGTCCAACGATAGCCACAAAGGCTGATTTTGCCATTCAATTTCTCCCCTATAACACTTTACGCGGGCCTTTAGCCTGCGATATATGAATCCGGCGGCTCTTCTCCCATCCATATCCGGTATTGGCCGGCCCCCTGATAGCAGAGCATCCTGTAGCCATTGCTGACCTGGCAGGAAGCAGCCTCGGCGCGCTTGAGGAATGTAGTCTTAGCCGGCCGGTACACGAGGTCATATACCTTTTCGTGCCCATCGAATTCGTAGAATGCGAGCGGATCGCCTGGAATCCCACCCTGCATCCCGACACTTGTGGCCTGCACAATCAGGTCGGAATATTCAGTTATCAGATCGATGGCTCGGTCATCCAGCGGCCCCCACCTGAAGCCATACTTCCTCGCCAAAGCCCTGGCGGTCGAAATCGTCCTGTTGAGGATGATGCATTCCGCACCTTTCCGGTACAGGGCGAGCGCCACGGATTTCGCTGCCCCGCCCGCTCCCAGCAGCGTCACCTTCAGTCCCCGGAAATCAGACCGCCCAAGGAATTCCAGGGCACTCCGTTCGAAACCGTCGGCATCGGTATTGTAGCCGGCCAGCGTTCCATCGCCAAAGACCAAGGTATTGCAGGCGCCAATCTTCTGGACATCCACAGATTGGAAAGTCAGGAAGGGCAGAACTTCTTCCTTGAACGGCGCCGTGATTGCCGCGCCTTTCGTCCGGAAAAACCGCATGTTGTCGAGGGCCGCCTGTATCGAATCCGAAGGAAGCGGCACCATCAGCGCATCCTTGCCGGAATCGCGGAAGGCGCGGCTGTGCAGAAAAGGCGAAAGGGAGCCTACCACGCTTTTGCCCCCGAGGAGCATGTAGCAATCGGATTTGTCGTCCGTTTCCCTGATCCTGTAGTTGGCGTTGAGCACCTGTGGGGCGAGTTGCCCCGGCGCGGCCAGGGGAACATTGCTGCTGATGATGCTCGAATAGGTAAACAGAGAGCCGAGTCTGCCGGCCAGGATCCTGACGGGCACGCCAAAATCGCCAATCGCCACCAGGAGCCTGTCCCTCTGGGGAAGTCCGCTCGACCAATTGAGAAAACGCGACAACTCAGCCGAATTAGCCGGCGTTACGGCCAGCTTCGGAATCTCATCCTCTTCCTGGCTTATCCGCTCCCAGATTCCGTCCAGGTCTTTCGGAACATCCTTCAGGCTGTGACATGACCTGATGATCCTGGTCCCGAAGGTCCTGCAGGCTTCCTCGAGCGTCG
>JAJFUL010000150.1 GCA_021372425.1 Spirochaetaceae bacterium | reverse complement strand
GTGGCTCTTCTGCCACGTATGCCTGGCTTTCGCGATGAGGACGGAGCGAGTGCCGCTGTCGAAAGTGGGCGTCTTCTCGAGCAGGCAGTTCAATGCATGGATGGCAGGCGTCATCCTGTTCCTGGCAGTGGCCCTCTTCATTCCAGTGTTACGTGATTACCTCAAGCTTGCGTCTGTAAGCCTTGCCTCAGTGCTTCTGATCGCGTTGGGCGCCATTGTGATGACATCCTGGATTGAAGTGACAAAACAGGCACGCTGGTATTCGGAAAAACAGGAAAACTGAAGGGGTTGGCGCGGACAGGATGGCTTTACAGGCGCTGTCGTTGCCGATGACCTGTATAAGGGCGCGATCCAGCGTGGCGAGATAAGAGAGGCACAGATCAGTGATTTCATTGGTCAGCGAATTTTTATGCCCTAAATTAGGTTGACAGCCCCGTTTTTAAGTCTTAAAAATAATTAAGGGGCTTGCAGGAGAGATGCGGCAGATAAAAGGCGTGCTCGTTGTCACAATGCTGGTGTTTGCCTTGGGCAGCGTCCAGGCAGGGCCAGCAGATAATGAATTCTGGTCGGACAATTTCCTGGGGCTGAGCTGGGACCTGGCAGGTTCCTTCAGTGACAAGGCTATTTCATTCTCCAAAGCTCAGATCAATGACATTTCGCTTTTCTTTACCTACGGGAACAGGTATTTCCCTGGATTTTTCCCTTTGAGGGCAAGAGCGGGAATCGGCTGGTGGAAAGGCCAACCATGGACCGCCACCTTGGGTTTCGAACTCCCTCTATTCGAGAGCCTTTCGGCGTCGCAGACTCGCCATTTCGGGGTCTATCTTTTCGGAGACGGGCATTTCCGTTTTCCGGCCAGCACCAATCGATTTTCGTTCGAGCCGACAGTGCGCCTGCTGATCCCGCTCGCTGCGGCGGGTGGGCTTGCCTTGGGGTTTGGCTATGATACCTCCCTGGGACCGACTTGGCACTTCGAGATGATGAATGGTGCCTATATGGTAAGATGAAGCTGGCCTATACGTGATTTGGCAGTGACATCCCTGCGGATTTTATTATACTGAAAGGAGATTTGCATGAGGAAAAGACTTCCGACACTCTTTCTGTTGATTCTCGTCCTCTCGCTTGTGTTCGGCTCCTGCGCAACTACGTTCAAATCAGCGAACGGCAAGCTGTCCTACGGCACCTTCAAGGGCACCCAGAAGGGTTCCTTTACTACGCCCAAGGCCAACATGTTCAGCATACTCGCGCCTTATGTGCTGCCAATCACCAAGCCCTACGAGAATATCGACGAGCTTGTTGAGCCCGAGCTTGCAAAACTGGGAGCAAATTCCGCCCAGAATATCCAGATCAAATACGGATTCGATTTCCTTGGTCTTCTTGTCTCGAGCCTGACCGGCAGCCTTTCTCATATATGCAGAATATCTGGTATGCACGGTATATGCACGATATCTGCACCAGGGCCTTTACAGGTCACGAGGCGATTGCTATAGCCTACTTCTGAAAGCCTTCCATCAGCTCCTTTGAGGGAACCTTTGCACAATAGTACAGATAACTGATCTTCCTGCCTGTGATCTCGGCCTGCTTCTCCACCAAAAGCAGAGCTGTTCCGGTCTTGTCGTCGATGAAGGGAACGAGCGCTGCTTCGATTCCGCCAAAATCACCAAGCAAGGTCGTGGCAGCACCAGGGAACTTCCTGCGGAGGACTGCGCTCAATGACCATGCGCCTGAAGATACCGTCGCGCTTTCCCCGGAAAGTTTGCCTTCCATGCAAAGAGCCCCATCTTTTTCATATTCCGCTTTCCAGCTGATATGGCGCAGATCCCTGATAAGCGGAGATACGGCAGGGAGGCCTACTATTTTTGCGGGCGCAAAAAGCTCCTTTGCGGAAACGACGGCGATCTGCTTCGCGATGAGCGGCTGCGCGGAATTGAGAAGGGGTGGAAAGTCCTTCATCAGGACAGCCCTGCCATCCTCAAGGATGACCGGCCTGACCGGCACGGTGCGCAATGGCAGCTCGCCCGACCCTGACGGCTCCATGGAAAAGAATCTGATGCCACCCGCCTTGTCGATCTCCATCCTGAAATCAGTCATGTCGGCAGCGCTCGAAATAGTACCAGGGATCACGATCCTGTCACCCGTCTCGCCGCTCTTCTGCCACACAATCGAACTCATTGCGAAGCCCCCGAAATCATCGGTCTTCGTTGCCAGGGAAGCGCCTTCTGTCGTCGCGCATCCTGGGAGAAGGGCAAGTGAAAGCAATAGGCCAGGTATCAGCCCTAATGGTCTGCCACCGTTTTTCTTCTGTGTTTTCATAAATTATGCTTCCTTCTTCGGATCCAATTTTGCCTGTGAATCTCGAATTTGACATCATCGGCTCAGAATGGCACTCAATAGGTCAGGCCAAAAGCCGTGCCGTAGAAATTCGTTCCGGTGAGCTTGATCGTGCCGAAGCTGCCGCTCCATTTGTTGAAAGCAATCTCATAAGGATAGAGCGATCCATTGTAGTTGTTGCCTGCAACGAGCGTCGTCGTATAGGGCAGCAAGCCTCCGCGCCCTGTGGACTGTATGCTCCGAAGATCCAGTGTCGTAAAGTTGAAGCGCGAATCCGACGAATCGCCGGTGCCCGACATGACCAGAGCCCTCGTAAAATTGGTGAATATTGTGTTGAAAGATGCTCCTGTCGCTGCCTCTACCGCAGCAATGCCGATCTTGTCAGTCGAGCACATGTTCTTAATTGCCGTATCGCCGTACTGGTCAATAAGGTAGCGGATGAAAATGGCGCCGTAACCGTAATTGCTGCTTGTCCAGTACGTTAAGGAGAGCCCTGGCCAATCGTTACCCAAGAAACTCTCAATCCACGCCAGGTGGTTGTCGGTGTAGCCGTTGTAGTATTCCGCCGCCTGCGAAAGCGCCTCATTTAGCCATGTATAGGAGCTTGTAGTCCCGAGATTATAGTGCTGGTCGAAGTAGATCATGTGCTGGAACTCGTGGGCCAGGGTGCCCTTGATGATATTGCCTTGGTAAGCAGTATCGGTCGTCATGTAGAAAATGTCGCCTTCGTTGGAATCCGAGTAGGTAGTGCTGGAATACTTGTCAGCG
>JAJFUL010000143.1 GCA_021372425.1 Spirochaetaceae bacterium | reverse complement strand
GAGGAAAGGCGCACGACGATTTTCGTAACCCACGATCTGCACGATGCACTTTATATGGCCGATTCCATCATCGTGCTTTCCGCCCGCCCTGCCAGAATCATCGACACTGTCTCGATAGGACAAGCTCGCAGCGACCGAAGTTATGATGGCCACGATCTTTCGGCCATCAAGCAAAGGCTCTACCGGCAGATACTTGCGGATGATTGACACTAATTGATCAGATGACCGAAGCGAGCTGTCCCTTTATGGCATTGATCAAAGTCTGGGGCGTAAAAGGCTTCTGCAGCAACGGAATGCCTTGCGGAACCTGAACTTCGACATCGAGGCGACCGGTAATGAAAACACATCTCTGCTTGTGCTGGACGGAAAGCCGCTCATACAGGCTGATGCCATTTATGCCTGGCAGGTTGATGTCTATCACACAGATGTCAAAGGGAGCCCTTTCGGTCTTGAGTAGAGCTTCTCCTCCATTGAGGGCCGAAGACACTTCGGCGCCTGCCTTGCCCAGCATGGTGGCCAGAAAACCCAGCAGCGATTCATCATCATCGACCACAAGGATCCGTGGAGAGTTGACGAAATGCAGCTCTGCAGCTTCTGTCTGGTTCGACAGTGCTCCGGCTTCCTCCATTTTCTCCGCCTTCTGGCTCTCTTCTTCCGAAAGCAGAGGAATCCACAATACTATGCTGGTTCCCTTTCCCTGTTCTGTATGGAGATCTACAGCGCCAGACAGTGCAACAGCGACGCTGGAAACTATCGCCAGCCCCAGTCCGGTCCCCTTTCCCATGGCCTTCGTCGTGAAATATGGCTCGAAAGCTTCCTCCGCGACCTCTGGTGACATCCCGATGCCATTGTCCGCGACCTCGATCGTCGCATAGTCGCCACCAGGCAGAAGCACCCCGCGAAATAAAGAGGGTTGAGACAGGTTCCGTTTCTCGAGAATCAAGGTTATCCGCGGATCGGGTCGGTTTTCCAGCGCATCCCGTGCATTGGCCACTAGGTTGATCAGAGCCTGCTCGATCTGGATGGGGTCGGCAAAGACAGGCAGGGAACCTTCTGCCACGAAAACCGAAAAGAAAACTCCTTCCCCTGTGAGTTTCCTGAGCAGTTTGGACGAGTCGCGGGCAAGTTGTCCTGCATCGATTTTCCTTGGCGAGAATGGCTGTTTTCGCGAGAAACTGAGCAGTTGTTGCGTCAGTTGCCTTGCGCGATCGGTGGCTTGCAGGATTCCATCCACATCCTCGCGAAGAGGGCTTTTGGGGCTTATATCCATTTTAAGCATTTCAGAATGGCCTACTATTGCCGTCAGGATATTATTGAAGTCGTGTGCGACTCCTCCTGCCAGCCTTCCCAATGCTTCCATCTTCTGCGCCTGATGCAGCTCTTCCCTAAGGCGCTTCGATTCAGTTTCATTGAAAAATTCCGCAGAAATCCGCTGGCTTTTCGTCTCTGGAAAGAGGATGAGCGAAAATGATCCGAGAATATCGAGCGGCGCACCTGATCCGTCAGTCATAGACAGCTCCCTGCTCTCTATCTGGCCAGCCTTTGAAAGCAGACTACAGACCAAAGGCCAGGACTGCGCATCGGAGAGACGCAGCGTCAGGGCCATGCCATCGCTCAGGCCGAACAGGTCGCGGAAAGCCTTGTTGGTCACTTCTACCGTGCCTTCGCCGTCAGTGATGCAGCGGGCAGTCATGCTGAAATCAAAAAGTTCCCGGTAGCGCCGCTCGCTGGAGGCAAGCTTCCCTTCCATATTTGAACGATACAAGGCGATGTCTATGGTGCTCTTGAGTTCCTGTTCAGAGAAAGGCTTCACCAGTATGCCGAATGGATTTGCGCCTTTTGCTTCTGTAAGAGTGGCTTCATCCGAAAGGGCCGTGATGAGGACGATAGGCACAGCGTTTTGCAGCCATATTCTCTGGGCTGATTCGACCCCGCGCGCAGAAGACTGGACTGTATCCATATCAATGATGGCAAGTTCGCATCTTCCAAGCGCCGGTTCGTCCAGAAAGTCTTTCAGGCGATAGAACGGGCCAAGAATTGAATGGCCTGCATAGGCAAGCGTCTTGGCGATATCGAGGGCAACGAGAGCTTCTTTTTCAACAACCGCGATTGTGGCCATTGCTTTTCCTTCAATCGGTGCCTGTCCGCACTATCCAGAGCTAAATGAAATTCGGCAATTCCAGCATGAACTCCATGCGCATCGTACGTTCCAGATAGCCAGTTGCTGGAGATTTGACCGACAGGTCAAAACTGATGGTATCATTGGATTTGTCGATTGCATAGTGAATAAACTTTACGGTATCGCCAGCCGAGATGCCTGATTCATCGGCAGTAAGGCCTGGCCATGCGCGAACCACCTTGTAGGTTCCCTTCTCTCCATGCGGCCCCGACAGATGCTGGAGCATCATGCCAGTGGCACCGGCAAGGATATTCTCCATTGAATCAGAATTAATGGCCTTTCCCAGAGGGGCGGCCGGTCGTGCAGAGGTTCGTCCCAGCCAATCGACTTCGAGGCCATTGCGCAGAACACTCAGGCTGACCAATGCGCCCAATGGCTTCTGGGAAATCTTCATCTGCGCATCGGACAGGTCCCGAACGGCTGCACCGTCGATGGCGACAAGCCGGTCGCCAGGCTGAAGCCCTTCGCAGGAAGGAAGCCGGTAGACTATATCGAGGCTTGAATCCAGGTTTTGCCCAAGAGCTGCGCCAAGCCAGGAATGCTCAAGTTTTCCGCCTTCGAATAGCAAGGGAATCTCATCCTTGATCCAGGCAGCCGGGAGGGCAAAATTGAGGCCTTGATATCCTGCAAGGCCGGCAAAGACAACGCCGATAACGGCGCCGTCGGAGTCGACAAGCGGCCCACCGGAATTGCCAGGATTGACCGAAGCATCGACCTGGAGCACGTCGCCTAAAGCCAGCAATCTTCTCGACTTGGCGCTCAGGATTCCTGCAGTTACAGTGTTTTCAAGCCCCACGGGAGAACCTATTACATAGACGCGCTGTCCTTCCTTCTCTCCAGTGGCTGCCGAAAAATGGAAGGTGTAAGGAGATGCTTCACTTTTTATCAATGCCAGGTCGAGTTCGGCATCCCATCCCACAACGGTGGCGGGGATCCTTGCAGTTGGATTCCCCGAAGGCCTTATAGACAGCTTGGAGTAGCCTTCATATTCAGGATCGACCTCGCTCTGGATTACATGGTAATTGGTGAGATAGTACCCTGCCCCATCTATCTGGAATGCCGAGCCAACGACGCGGTCCGGATAGCCAAGACCGCCTTCCACCTTCAGTCCCTTGTCCACATAGACAGTCACGACGCCGGAAACCATGGATGATATTTCAGGTTGTGATGCGAGGCCCGGATGGCTTTCCCGGATGCCTGCAATTTCAGCAGGATCGAGCTTGGCGGCAATTTCACCGAAGGAGACGGAATCACCTTGGTTTGCAGCCCTTTCAGCCCATTCGCGTAAAGTCGCTCCAGAGATTGCAGCGCTTTCCATCGCTTGCTTGAAGTATCGCATGGCAGGAGCATAAAGTCCTTTGCTTTCGGACTCTGTGGCCTGGGAAAGCAGGATCCGTCCCTTGAGTGCGGGGTCAACAGCGGGTATTTTAGCAAGGTTGGAAAATGCCGGCATCCTGGCAACAGCATCTTTTACGGCTTCCAGAGAAGCATAATGTCGCGATGCCGCTTTCCAGTCCCCTGCGGCAAGGGCAGAGTCCATCAGAATCTTGATTTGGCCTGTTGCCTTGACCAGAATACTCCCCAGGTCCGTACTTTCAAGCGGAGCAGTATACTGAAGCTTTGCCGAAATGGCTTCAATGCATTTTTCCGGGTACTCAACGGCGAGTTGGTCCAGTTCAGCCCTTTCGAGTTCATCCGCTCGTTTTTCCGGCTTTTGCACAGGCGGGTATGTACTGCAGGCGGCAATAAGACAGCACAGTCCTGCCAGGACACATCTTGAACGAAGACCAGGCTGCACGCAAAGTCCTTTGCGAGAATGTTCAGTCCGCCGCAATTTCCTTCCTTATCGGCAATCCCAGCAATGAACGGACGTCGGTATCTTCGAGCGTCTCCCTCTGCATCAAGGCATCGGCAAGAGACTCAAGCTTCTGCTTTTCGCGCAAGAGGATATCCGTGGCCTGCCTGAGAGCTCCCTCAAGTATTTTCGTTATCGCCCCGTCGATCTTCATTGCTGTATCTTCGGAGTAGTCCTTATGGCGGGCTATTTCCTTGCCGAGGAAGATGGGTTCATCTTCCTGCCCCAGTGAGATCGGGCCGATATCATCGCTCATGCCCCACTCGCAGACCATCCGCCGCGCAAAGTCGGTGGCTTGCTTGATATCCTGTTCGGTCCCTGTCGTAGTCTCGCCATAAACGAGCTTTTCTGCTGCAAATCCGCCAAAATCGATGACGATCCTATCGTAGAGCCAGCCCCTTGTCTTCGAATAGCTGTCCTTTTCCGGCAGGGACATGGCCAGCCCGAGGGCCTGGCCGTGCGGCACTATGGTCACCTTACGAAGGGGGTCGGCATGCGGGAGGTAATAGTGAAGAAGGGCATGACCGGCTTCGTGAACTGCTGTTGCCTTCTTCTCGTCCTCCGCAATCACAAGGCTTTTCCGCGCGACACCCATGAGGATCTTGTCGCGGGCGTCCTCGAAATCGTCCATTTCGACCTGGGTTCTTTTCTTCCTGATGGCAAACAAGGCAGCTTCATTGACCATGTTCGCGAGGTCTGCTCCCGAGGTTCCGGGGGTCTCCCTCGCCAGAATCTGCGTATCCACTCCCTCTGCAACGGGAATTTTGGCCATATGTATCTTGATAATGGCCTCCCTTTCGCGGACATCGGGCATGGCAACCGTCACCTGCCTGTCGAAACGTCCCGGCCTCAGCAGCGCGGGATCGAGCACGTCAGGCCTGTTTGTTGCTGCGAGGATGATTACGCCATCCTTTGTGTCGAATCCATCCATTTCCACAAGCATCTGGTTGAGGGTCTGCTCGCGCTCGTCATGACCTCCACCATAGCCTGCACCTCTGGTGCGGCCAACAGCGTCGAGTTCATCGATGAAAAGAATGCAGGGTGCATTTTTCCTTCCCTGTTCAAACAAATCCCTGACCCTGCTTGCCCCGACGCCCACGAACATCTCCACGAAATCCGAACCTGACATATGAAAGAAAGGGACATTCGCTTCGCCGGCGGTCGCTTTGGCGATGAGGGTCTTCCCCGTGCCAGGCATTCCGACAAGAAGCACGCCCTTTGGTATTTTGGCTCCCATCTTGATGAATCTCTGCGGATTTTTCAGAAAATCGACGACTTCCATCAATTCGCCCTTGGCTTCCTTCTGCCCAGCGACATCGTTGAAAGTGATCTTTTTGTCGGATTCGACGTAGCGCTTTGCCTTGCTCTTGCCGAAATTAAAAGCCTTATTGTTGCCCTGCATCTGTCGCATCATCGACCAAATGAGGATGAAGCCGAATATCCATGGAATAAGTTCGAATACGATCTGGAGAGGGCTGGCGCCCTTCTCCCCGCCCGATACCTTAACATTCTTGCTTTCCAGCTTCGAAATGAGCGCAAGATCGGTATAGGGGATGGTGGTCTTGAATTCCACCTGCGATCCATCGGTGCTGCGCAGGGTCCCATGGATTTCTTTCTGGTCAAGGATTTGGACAGTATCGACTTCCCCAAGTTCCAGGTAGGTCAGGAAAGCTGAATACGGTATCTCCTGAACATTGCTTCTTCCATCAAAAAGGAAAAGCGAAGCAAAAAGAATGATAAGGGACAAGAAAACCGCCAGAGCAGCTCTGCCTGTCCTGGGGGGCATCCCCTCAGGGTACTCTGGCTTGTCGGGCCTGTTATTGTCGTTCCGGTTATCAGACATCAGTAGTTGGCGCTCCTTTCAAGGTTATCAATTCTATCTTTAGCCTTCTGCCCTCTTTAGGCCCCTCATAGTTCCTGAACTTTGGTTTGTTGCCAAAGCAGTCCGGCTCAGTGCAGGGAAGAACAGCCACTATGCCATTCCGATCCTCGATTATCGGAACGGCATTTCTGCCAATTGGGCTAATATGCCATGATTTTACTATATCCTCAATATTTGTAAGACCGTGAACAAGCTCTATGGAATCACCCGGCCTTCTCGTACGCACGATGATAGGGAAACTGAAGGAGTCTTCATAGAGCAGGCATCCGGAACAAGCCCTTGGTGCATTATCGGCTGATTCTTGTACAACCCAGCATGCCGTGACTTCCATGGAGCCAATATGGGTTGTTCCTTCAGATTCCACTAAAAAAAAGTACCCATCTTCCGCAATAAAATCAAGTGCAGGCGCGATAGTTATGACGCCATCGCTTATGGTTGTCTCCCATTGCAAGATCCT
>JAJFUL010000141.1 GCA_021372425.1 Spirochaetaceae bacterium | reverse complement strand
GGGAGCAGTTCCCTCGCGGTATCCATCGTGGAAGCGACCGTCGCGAAGTGCCTATATTCGAATTCCATCGTTCCAGCATAAGCCTCGTGACGGTGAAAGCGCAATTGCCGTCCCGGCGGATTGGATGCTCAAAGTCGGCCCGCGGCTCTTGCATTCGATCCGCTTCCGGGTATTAATGTCAAAATACTGGATAATAAAGAGCTCGATCCTGGAGGCGATTATGTGCGGAATCATTGGCTACTCAGGCCCCCGAAAGACCTCGACCGTCCTGCTGGAAGGCCTCCGCAGGCTGGAATATCGAGGCTATGATTCAGCGGGGATCGCCGTTGGCGGCAAATCCTGTACCGACGGAAAGCTGCAGGTAGTCAAGGAAGTCGGGAAGATTTCTGCGCTGAGGGCTGCGATGCCCGCGGATATTGATGGGAGCTGGGGGATAGGGCATACCCGCTGGGCTACCCATGGAGGAGTCACGCATGCCAATGCGCATCCTCACATCGACAATTCCGGCAAGATTGCAGTCGTCCATAACGGCATCATCGAAAACCATACAGCGCTCAAGACGATGTTGCAGAAGAAAGGCTGCGTTTTCAGGACGGAAACAGATTCCGAAGTGATCCCTCATCTCATCGCTCAATACTACAAGGGTGACCTTGCGGAAGCAGTCAAGGCCGCCATACAGAATCTTGAGGGCACCTATGGCATCGCCTGTATTCACCTGGATGAGCCGGGACGTATCGTGGGCGCGCGGAACGGCAGCCCTCTCATTGTCGGAGTCGGCGTGGGGGAGATGTTTCTCGCAAGCGATATCACGGCGATGGTCGCCTATACGGACAAGGTCGTCTATCTGAATGACGGCGAACTCGTCGATATCGACGAACACTCGTATTCCATCATCGGGAAGGATGAACAGAAGGTGGAGCGGACGACCAATCAGATCACCTGGGAGCTAGGATCTATCGAAAAGGGTGATTATCCCTGCCATATGGAGAAGGAAATCTTCGAGCAGCCCGAATCGATAGCGAGGGCGCTCTCGGGAAGGATCGATGCGGAAAACGCTACGGCCAAGCTTGGCGGGCTCAACCTGGACAGGAGCCGGCTCCTCAACGTCGGGCGCGTGAAGATCATCGCGGCCGGCACAAGCTGGCATGCCGGGCTTGTCGGCTCCTACCTCCTGGAACAGGTGGCACGGATTCCTGCCCAGGCCGAACTTGCGAGCGAAATTCGCTACCGCAATCCCGTCGTCGAGCGGGACAGTCTCTGGTTTGCCGTCAGCCAGTCAGGCGAGACGGCCGATTCGCTCTTCGCCATGCGCGAGGTACAGCGGAAAGGGGCCACCGTGCTCGGCATCTGCAATGTCGTCGGATCGACGATAGCACGAGAATCCGATGGCGGCATCTATGTCCATTCGGGACCGGAAATAGCGGTGGCATCGACCAAGGCCTTCACGAGCCAGCTGGCGGCCTTCTACCTCTTCACGCTGCTTTCGGCCCGCATGCGCAACATGTCGCGTGAGGAAGGGATCCATTTCGCGGGAGCGCTACAGTCCGTGCCAGGAATGGTCGCCGAAACGCTGAAGGCAAGGGACCATGTCCAACGCATTGCGAAGAAATACTGCCGGGCCAAGGATTTTCTGTTCCTGGGGCGGGGTATTCTCTATCCGATCGCGCTCGAGGGTGCACTAAAGCTGAAGGAAATCAGCTATATCCACGCCGAAGGCTGCAGCGCAGGCGAGATGAAGCATGGCCCCATCGCGCTGATAAGCCCCGAAGTGCCAAGCGTCTTCCTCGTTTCCGATGACTACCTTCGCGAAAAGACCATTTCGAATATTCGCGAGATAAAAGCCCGGGGCGGGCCGGTCATCGTGGTGGGCGTAGAGGGCGATACCGAGACGGCCGCGCTTGCTGATGAATTCATACCGGTTCCCAAGACGGATCCACGGTTCTACCCCTTCAGCATGGTCGTGCCGCTCCAGCTTTTTGCATATTTTTGCGCTCTGGAGTTGGGCCGCGATGTGGACCAACCGCGAAATCTGGCGAAGAGTGTCACGGTAGAGTAAGGAGTTGTCTGGATGCGCGTTGGCTGATCCGGCTCCGCATTTTTATGATTGTGTTGTGAAAGTACTGAGGATATACTGGAACGGATTTTTTAATTTGCCAAAGGAGGAACTATGAAGAAGGTGTTAATCGGCTTGATGCTTGTGATCTCCATGGTTTTCATCAGCTGCGGTGGCAGCGGGAAAGGCAACACGATCAAGGTGGGCTGGTTTGGCGCGCTTACTGGCGACCAGGCGGTCTGGGGCGAGAACGAGCTCAATACGGTAAAGATGCTGTTTGAGGAATACAACGCCGCTGGCGGCATCGATGTTGGAGGAAAGAAATACAAGCTTGAAGTCATTGGCTATGACAACAAGGGCGATGCCCAGGAAGCGGTCAATGTCACCAAGAGACTGACCGGCCAGGACAAGGTCGTCGCGATCCTGGGGCCAAATGCGTCGGGCAACGCGATTCCAATAGCTCCGATCCTTGAGCAGGCCAAGGTTCCCGATATCGCGACCGTCGCCACCAACCCCAAAGTAACGGTGCTGGACGGCAAGGTGAAGCCATACAATTTCCGCGTCTGCTTCATCGATCCATACCAGGGCGCCGTCGCGGCAGGCTATGCCTATGACAGGCTTGGAGCCCGCAAGGCTGCGATCCTCTACGATGTTTCCGATGACTATTCTCAGGGCTTGCGCGAATTCTTCAAGCTGAATTTCGAGAAGAAGGGCGGCACCATTGTTGCAGATGAATCGTTCAATGGCGGCGACGTGGATTTCAGGCCCCAGCTCTCGAAGATCAAGGCCACGAACCCTGACATCATCTTTATGCCGTATTTCTTCAAGGAAGTGGCGCTTTCTGCGAACCAGGCGCGGGATCTCGGCATAAAGCAGGTGCTGATGGGCGGCGATGGCTGGCCTTCAGACCAGCTGATTTCCATGGGCGGCAAGGCTGTCGAAGGCTGCTACTTCGTCAACCACCTCGACTATGCTGACCCAGCGGTTCAGGATTACAAAACGCGCTACAAAGCCAAATACGGCAAGGAAACAGAGCTCAACGGCTACCTCGTGCACGATGCGGTGCTGGTGCTTGTCGCTGGCCTGCAGAAAGCCGGCAAAGTGAATGGTGAAGCTCTGGCCAAGGCTCTGGAAGGCATCGAGGTGCAGGGTATTACCGGCAAGATCAACATCAGCCCCGAAACCCACAACCCCGAAGGCAAGGACGCCGCAATCGAGAAGATCGTCAACGGCCAGTATGTGTTCCAGGAGAGATACGCAGCCCAGTGATCTGGATGCTGTCTTGATGTTGTGCAATTTTGCTGATCCGCGCCACAGGCTTTTGCTTTTACGCGGATCAGCGTGGCAGCCAGGCCTTTCCAGCCTGGCTGCATTTAATAAGCAATGTCCTTTCAAGAAAGGATGAGCCATGATCCAGTTCCTGCAGCAATTGATCAACGGGCTTTCAATTGGCTCCATATATGCATTGATGGCCGTTGGTTATTCCCTTGTCTATTCAATCATGAATTTTTCCAATTTCGCCCACGGCAGTGTCATCATGCTCGGCGCCTATTTTGGATTTTTCGCTTTGACGGGCCTGAATCTGCCGTTTTTTGCAGCATTCATGGTGGCATGTATCGGAACGACCATTCTCGCGATCGTTATCGAGCGCGTCGCTTACAAGCCGCTCAGGGAGCGCCAGGCTCCGTTCCTCTATTTTATCATTTCCGCCATGGGCGCTTCGATCCTGCTGGAGAATCTGGTCATTGCGACGATAGGGCCAACATTCAGGACATACCCGCCCATCTTCGAGCGCACGCCCCTGTATATCGGGTCTCTCGCCATCGGGCGGCTTGACCTTATGATGTTCATCATCTCGGCCATCTGTCTTGCCGGTCTCCTCCTTTTCATAAACAAGACGAAGATGGGGAAGGCCATCCAGGCTGCATCCTATAATATCAAAGCCTGCGCCCTCATGGGCATCAACACTGACAGGATTATCCTCATCGTGTTTGGACTGGGAGGCTTCCTCGCCGGCGTCGCCGGCGTATTTTTCGGGATGAAATACACGGTGTATCCGCAAATCGGCAATATAACGACCAAATCGTTCATCGCGGCCGTCTTTGGTGGCCTGGGTAGCCTTCCCGGAGCGGTGATTGGCTCGATAATACTTGGCGTCTTGGAGACTTTGGTCGCAGGCTATATTTCATCGCAGTACCGCGACCTCATCGCTTTTGTAATCCTGATCGGCGTTCTTATTTTCAGGCCTACCGGGATCATGGGCAAAAGCACCGTGGATAAGGCATAAGGCACTCAGGGGGTAATAATGGATTGGTCCTACATCCAGGGCATCCTGATGCTCGCTGGTATAAACTTGATCGCGGTGCTCGGCCTGAGCCTCCTCACAGGGTTCACTGGCCTTTTCTCCTTTGGCCATGCCGGGTTCATGGCGATTGGCGCCTACATCGGTGCCCTGATGACGGCCTCGCCCAATTCCAC
The DNA here is from genome assembly GCA_021372425.1 of Spirochaetaceae bacterium. Lineage (GTDB taxonomy): Bacteria > Spirochaetota > Spirochaetia > Treponematales > Rectinemataceae > JAFIHQ01. Next base: position 1,608 of record JAJFUL010000141.1, on the reverse strand, counting down.
GCCTGCCGGCCTCGGGCTTCCGTTCTTTGTCGGGATAATCGCTGGCGGTGCAGCCGCCGGCATTGTCGGCTATCTGATCGGCCGCATAACGCTCAACCTCAAGGGCGATTATTTCTGCATCGCCACGCTGGGCTTCGGCGAAGCGATCCGGCTCATCCTCAATAATGTCCAGACTTTTGGCGGATCGCGCGGCTGGCCCGGCATCCCCTATAAATCGACTTTACCGACCATCATCATCGTCGATGTGCTTGCTGTCATCTTCCTGGCCAATATTGTCCATTCGCGGCATGGCAGAAACATGGTCGCGGTCCGCGAGGAAGAACTCGCCGCACAGGTTACCGGCATAAACGTATTCAAATCGAAAATGACTGCGCTTGTCATCAGCGCCGTCTATGCAGGGATCGCCGGCGTATTCTTCGCCCACTATATGACTTTCATTCAACCCAAGATGTTCTCAATGAACAAATCGACAGAGCTGACGATCATTGTCATTTTCGGGGGGCTGGGCTCCATATCAGGCTCGGTGCTGGGCGCCCTGGTGCTGACCGCGCTGCCTGAGCTGTTGCGCACCTTCGATATATGGCGCCTCGTGTTCTATGGCGCCGCAGTCATCCTGATCATGATTTCCAGGCCGAGGGGCCTGATGGGCGGCATGGAACTGACGCCTGCGGGAATAAGGAAGGTGAAAGCCGAGCGCAAAGCGCGCCAAGCAGCAAAAGCAAGCCTGATGGCCTTGAATGAGCCGGAAGAGGGGGCGGGTTTGGGCGAAGGAAAGGGGGCCTGACATGGCGGAACTGCTCGAGATTTCTCACCTGACCAAGCAATTCGGCGGCCTTGCTGCGGTCAATGATGTCTCCTTCAAGATGTCCGAACACGGGATCGTGGGCCTTATCGGTCCCAATGGCGCCGGGAAGACAACTATTTTCAACCTGATCACGGGCGTCTATTCCACAACTTCGGGCACAATCCAGTTCGAAGGGAAGAATATCGTCGGCCTCGAGCCATACAAGATTGCCGACATGGGGATAACGAGGACATTCCAGAACATCAGGTTGTTCAAGAATCTGACCGTATTTGAGAACGTCCTGACGGCCTGCCACAGGAGCGCGGATTACTCCCTGTTCGATTCGGCGCTCAGGCTGCCGCGCTTCCGCCGGGAAGAAAAGAAGCTCAACGAAAAAGCCGAAGCCCTGCTCTCGATCATGGGGCTTTCTGAATGGCGCGATCTCGTGGCGAACAATCTTCCATACGGTCTGCAACGCCGGCTCGAAATCGTGCGCGCTATGGCCCTCGATCCGAAATTGCTGCTGTTGGACGAACCCGCGGCCGGCATGAACCCTGACGAGACCGAACAGCTCATGAACCTTATCGTGCGCCTGAGGGATGAATTCCATCTTTCGATCCTCGTGATCGAACATCACATGGACCTCATCATGGGTATCTGCGAAAAGATCATCGTCCTCAATTTCGGGCTCATGCTGGCAGAGGGGGATGCGGAGGTGGTTTCGAATGATCCCAGGGTGATCGAAGCTTATCTCGGCAAGACGGAGGAATCATGATCATGCTGGAAATACGCGATCTCCATGTCTCCTATGGCGGGATAAGGGC
>JAJFUL010000122.1 GCA_021372425.1 Spirochaetaceae bacterium | reverse complement strand
ATGGCTGTCATGGTGTCTTCAATAAGCTTGCGGATCCTTCCCTTGTCGACACGGAAATTATACGGGCTTATCTTGTAGTCGGCGAGCGGACTGGGGAGCATGACATACCCCCTGAAATCGGCCTTTATGGAGGAGAGTCCGGAGGATTGTTCTTTCACATAAAAACTGAGCCCTGCCGCAACTCTTCTTTGTACCGTTTCGATCGGGGTTGTCGGCGCTGCATCAGGGAACCTGACAACAACCATCAGGACATTTTTCTCGCCGACGGCTTGCGTCGACTGTGGACCAAGATCGCCCCCCTCCCCGGTGCCTTTCGCCAAAACTCCACTGTTGACGACAGAAAGAAAAGAGAAGAGAAGAAGTATTTCAACAAACACAAGCGCTCTGCTTTTCATAACAATGATCCCCGCTATTTCATATCTATTACCGGTTGATAGCCTGCATCCTGCAGTCTATCACATCTGGGGAGCACGGGAAAAACTGTATTCTGACCAATACACTTCCCGCCGGTGTGCAAAGATTGGAATGACACATTCGTTCCCGGCCGCGATCTATGCTCCGGAGGCTCAAGAGAAAATGGGCAACCTTTGCAACGTGATTGAACCAAACGGAAAAGAAAAAGCTTGTCTCACGCCCGCTTCACCCTTTGGGTTCGCTGGAGGTAATGAAGAGAGCAGGAGGAGGAAGCCTGAAAAGAATTGCGGCCAGATCCCAGACGGCAGGGATCAGGCCGCATTTGCATCGCCTTCGGCGAGAACCTGCATGAGGTGATTTCTTGCCGCGAATCAGTAGCGTATACTGGTTCCAAACACGATTTATTCCGATTGAGTTATTTCGATTGTGCGGGTACAATCTGCAGAAATCTTCGAGGAGTATCCCGAAAATAATGGAAAAATATGTCCTGGGCATAGATTCTGCGTGGTCGATAAAGAATCCCTCGGGGATCGCACTGTTAAGGATCGATTCCGGCAACACGCCTACCTTCGTCAAGGCAGGTAGGTCATACGACGAGTTTCTCCGAGGAAAGATCAATTGGAATGGGAGACCTGGAATGTCTGTTGATTTTGAGAGACTATTATCCAGCCTCGACCGGCAAATCGATGTGGTAGCGCTCGATATACCCCTATCCCCGACTCTCATTTCCGGAAGACGCGAAGCCGATCAGGCCATCTCCAAAGCATTCGGCGGTCGAAAAGCATCTACACATACCCCCACCAAAGATCGTCCCGGCCAGCTAGGTTTAACTATTTTCAATCAGTTGGAGAAATTTGGCTTTACCTGGGCTTGCCGTTGGATCCCTCCGCGCGCTTTTATTGAGGTATACCCACATACCGCTATTATAGAAGCTTTCGGGTACAAAGAACGTTTCCCATACAAGGTCAGCAAGAAAAGACAGTACTGGCCAGACGCCGCACCGGCACAACGAAACCGCAACATGATTCACAACCTTAACGAGTTAAGAGATAGACTGTCCGAAGCCATTCAAGGAATGGAAGACTTCCATCGGCTCCAACCGACACAAGACTATCCGGAGTGGTATCTTAAAGGCTACGAAGATCTTCTGGATGGTTTGGTCTGTGCTTTAACGGGATATCACTACCTGACCAAGGATATAAAACCCTACGGCGACGAGACCGGCGTAATATGGGTTCCAATTCTCAACGGTGAGAACGCTGACGACTGATAGATTTCCTAAAACTACGCGCGATTCCCATCAAGTAGCTTGAGTTTTTGTTTCGTTTGCAGCGCGAACAATGGGGTCAAATCTTTATTCTTTACAAACACGCTTTTCACCGGCCTGCAAGGGTCGGAAT
>JAJFUL010000090.1 GCA_021372425.1 Spirochaetaceae bacterium | reverse complement strand
CCTTTGCCGCTGAGGTTCTTGTCGTTCCACTTGACGAATCCCGACAGCGGGAATACATTCTGCTTCCCCAATCCGCTCAGGGTAACGCCAAAATTCACCTCTGCAGTACTCATTTCCTCCACATTGACGACCAGATCCATCAGATCCTCCGCGGATCCTTGATGGAACTCGGGCTCGACGAGGGAAAAATACTGCAGATTATATAGATTGCGGAGCCCTTCAAGCACTTTTGCCTTGGAGAAGACGTCGCCTTCCTCGAGCGGTATTTCCCTCGTGATGACGAAGTCCTTTGTTTTGCTGTTCCCCTTTATGATCAGGTTCTCTATGTGTGCCCTTTCCCTTTCGGTGATGGTTATCGTGAAAGAAATAGTGGAAGTCGCTTCATCACGCTGCGAACTAAGGCTTATCTGGTTATAGATATAGCCGGATTCGAAATAGAGATCTTCAACCTTCACCTCGTCCTGCTGGAATTTCTTGTAATTGAGGGTGCTGCCCGGTTTGAGTGTGATAAGGCTTTCAAGCCTTTCGGCAGTGAATATCTGGTTGCCCGAAAAGACTGTTCCGCCATAAATCCATTGCTTACCCTCCGAAATCGAAACAGTAAGGGTAAGCCAGCTCTTGTCGGTTTTCTTGTCCTTCTCGTATTCCTTAAAAACATCGACAATCCTCGCATCGATGAAACCTTTGCTCTGGTAGAGATCAAGAAGGGCTGCCTTGCTTTCCTCGAGCCTTGCTTCGGAATAAGCCGCATCCTGGAAAAGTCCGGATTCCTTCAATGTCATCTTGCCTTTGAGTGTATTGGAGGTAATTGCGGAATTTCCGATGAACTTGATTGTCCGGATAGAAACCTGCTCGCCCTCGACTATGTGGTAAGTCAGCACAAGGAGGGATGGATCATCGGAAGCGGAGACATCATGGCTTACTTTGGCATCAGGATACCCTTTCCCCTGGTAAAGCTTTACTATCGCTGCATCGTCCGCTGTCAGTTTGGCTGCATTGTAGAAATCGCCCGTCTTGCTGGTGGCGGCGCCGAGAATGTCCGCGGTTTTGATGCTGTTGTTACCATCGATATTGATCGAGAGAATGGTAGGCTTTTCCTTTACCACGAATCGGATTGCAAGTTTATCCGTACCGGAAGTCGAAGGAATGGCCTGAGGCTCGATTGATTCGAACCAATCCAGTTCATAGAGCTTGGCCTGCATTTCGAGCCAGAGTTCCTGAGTAAAGGGCTTGCCGATATAATTCCTCAGCAGTGCATCCAGCTCATTGCGATTGGCTTTCTTGAGTCCTTCCCATTGGACGGAGTCTATGGGCTTATCCCAGAACCAATCTGGGTCAGCCGTCTGGGCTCCAGCGAACGCGATGAGGATTCCGCACATTCCAAGGACAAGCAAAGTTCTTTTCATAGCAATTCCTTCTGCGTATTAGTACACATATCGCCAACTCAGGCTCAGCTGCTGACCTACATCGAATGAACTGTTCCGGTAGGTTGGCAGCAGGCTCCAGTTCAAGAGACCAAATGGGGTATCGAATTCTATACCAAGTTCGGAGTCTAGGCGCAAACGGGATGAACTCACAAGGGGGTTCTCCCTGAACATCAAATTGCCATAGAGGAAAGCCGAATCCGTGATATATTTCCCAAAATACAGGGAACTCTGATCAAGGTATCGAGCCAGGGGATCTTCCGGCAGCGGCGTGCCTTGGGGCTTGGTGATGTCCATGAGCCAGCGCTGGATGAATGTTGATCGGATCAGAACGATATCGAGCCCAAGTGCCTTTTGTATTTTTTCTTCGAAGGTACTCATGAATCTGAGCTGCGGAATGAATTCCGACGAAGCGATAGCAGTCTCCCGGAGGCCGAGCGATTGACTGGTATCTGTAGAAAGCACGCCGCCAGCCATCAAAGCTATCAGCTGCGTCTCATTCATCGATGGATCGGAACGCAATTGCAGTCGCAAATCGTTGAACGGAGCCTTGTCGGCGCTCAGGGTGATTTTGACCAGGCCCAGGCTGCCAGATTCCCTGAGCTCGGCAGAGAGCGAAAACAGCGGATTGAATTTCGTGCTGTCTTCATCGAAATAAAGCGTTGCGCTCTTTATGAAGAAATTCCTCATGTAGTAGAAGAAGTAGCCCGACCTGAAATCGATCTGCCCATTCAGGGAATAATTTTGGCTTGCACTGTCATAGACAATCTGGAGTTTGCTAGTCGGAGCCATGAACCCTCTCAGGATGGGAATGCTCCGGTCGGGGAAGTAAACTTCCAGCTGTTTGCCGAAAGTCAGTGCAACATTAACGCGATATTCCAGCGGCGATGCAGAAGTGGCCGGTTTCGGGGCAGAAGCAGCAAGGGCTTCCATGTTTATGGAAATCTGTCCCTTTTCGAGATGTACGCTTCCGTCAACCGACAGCACTCCATCGTCGATGGTGAGGCCGAGATTTACCTTGGCAAGGACGTGTTCCAAAAGAATCGGGCCTATGGTTCGGTTCAAAGCCAGCTCACTACCTTCCTGCGTCTGGAGATTCAGCTTCAAATCGTTCAGCGACCACTGTTCGAGGCTTGCAGAAGCAGACACGCTCAGGCTGCCTTTGTCGAATGGCACGATCGTTTCAGGGATCGTAACATCCTTGCCCTGAAAGTTGACGCTTGCCGATACCGGGCCAATCTGGCCAACAAGCGCTTCGCCAGTCGAGATGAATGCGTTATCCAGCAGGAGCGAGCCGTTAATCTCGGGATCTGCGATAAGTCCTTTCATCGAGAGACTTCCGCTGAGCTTGCCAGAGTCTATACTCATGGTCTTGTCGGGCATAATGGGATTCAAGGCGGTCAGATCGATGACCAGATCATCAAGGGAAGCTTCAATAGAATCTCCCGAGAGCTGGCCTTTTACTTTGGCTTTTATGGGCAGACTTCCCCCCAGACTGGCTTCAAACGCGCCGTCGTTTTTCAATGCCAGTTTCACAGAGTCCTTTTCGCCTGCAAAAATGAAATTTCCTTCTTCATACTTCCCTGAAAACTCCCATGCAGCAAGCAAGGTTTCACCATATTTGAGGTTTTGAAATATTCCAGCGAATTCTGCGGAGTAGCCCGAGAGAAGTGATATGCCTGATGCACCGCCAGATAGGGTGTCGGCTGTTCCGGCCTTCCGTATAGAACCATTCAGCAAAAGTCCTGTTTCAAGGCGCTCGTTTCCGATGACTGTCCTGAAATTACATGCGAGCCCAACGCTTCCATCCAGCAGAGATGCAGTGATTTTCGCGTCTTCGACCTTACTGCTCTCATATTCTATCTTGGGAATCGCCATCTCGATGATTCCATTCGAGACCTTCCCCTTTGCACTGGCCAGGACAGGCACCGCCTTGTATTCGCCTTTTACCAGCTTGGCTTCAAAAGTTATTTCAGGCAGTTTGAGAAAATCGATGTTGTTCCAGTCGAAAGAAGCATAATCGAATGCTCCCTTGGCTTCCACGGAGCAATCGATACTGCCATGAGCTTCCTTCTTTAT
>JAJFUL010000108.1 GCA_021372425.1 Spirochaetaceae bacterium | reverse complement strand
GGCGGATCATGGGGCACCTCCTCAACAAGGAGAGGATGACCCTCGCCGATATAAACAGGGACGTGATCGTCGTTGCCCGCAATCTCCTTCCTTCCGACATGGTCGGCATGGCTCGGGGCAGGATCAAGGGAATAGCGACAGAGGCCGGTGGAAGGACGAGCCATGCAGCTATTCTTGCCCGTGCATTCAGGATTCCGGCGGTTCTCGGGATTGGCGCCTTCATTGGCGATCTGGAGCCTGATACGCTCGCCATAGTCGATGGCGACCATGGTTCCTTCATCATCGATCCAGACTTGATGGCCCTCAAGCAGGAAAAGGCTGCACAGGCTCATCGTCTTGAAAAGGAAAAGGAATTCGAGTGGATCAGGAACGTTTCCTCTGCAACCAAGGACGGCCTGCGCATTCATCTCATGGCAAACATCGAAGTGCCCGAAGAGGTGGAATCGGTCGTCCAGTACAATGCTGATGGAGTGGGGCTCTTCCGCTCCGAATTCTTGTTCCTTGGCGGGCACGTGCCCGGCGAGGAAGAACAGTTCAAGGCTTACAAAACCGTTGTTGAGTCCATGAAAGGCAAGCCGGTCACGATACGTACACTCGACATCGGCGGGGACAAGGTCCTGCCCGAGCTTGGGGCGCAGGATGAAAAAAATCCGCTCCTGGGCTGGCGGGCGATCCGCTTCTGCCTCAGCAACACCGATGTGTTCAAGACCCAGCTGAGGGCGATTCTGAGGGCGAGCGTCTATGGCGATGTCCGCATCATGTTTCCCATGATTAGCACCACCGACGAACTCATAAAGGCGCGCGGCCTCCTGGAAGAAGCCCAATGGGAATGCAGGGAACAGGGTTACGATGTTTCCACAGACATAAAGGCTGGCATAATGATCGAAGTTCCCTCGGCAGCCCTTTGCTCGGATACACTGGCCAGGAGCGCCGACTTCTTCTCGATCGGAACGAACGACCTAACGCAATATACGATGGCCGTGGACCGGGGCAATGAAAAAGTTTCCTATCTTCATGATCCTTTCAACCCGGCTGTGCTCAGACTCATAAAGATGACAATCGACAATGCAGCCCGGGCAAACATCGAAGTCGGCCTCTGCGGCGAGATGGCGGCGGATCCTGCCTCGGCAGTGCTGCTTGTCGGTCTCGGCCTCAGGGAACTTTCCATGTCGGCCGTATCCATTCCGGCGGTAAAGAGTCTCCTCCTGGCGACGAAAATTGATGAAGCCGAAGCAGTCGCCTGCTCTGTCATGAAGATGACCAGCTCATCTCAGGTTACGGCCTATATTTCCAACCGGTTCAAACTATAAGGATGTCATGAACACACCAGATGAACGCCTTGTGCGTTATGAGAATCTTCCGCTCGTCGTCCTCGTCGGGCGTCCCAATGTCGGCAAATCCACACTTTTTAACCGTCTGCTGCACAAACGACGGGCTATCACCGACTCGACACCCGGCGTCACGAGGGATCCGATCGAAGAGGAATGCATCCTTCCGGGCACCGAGCCAGGGAACGAAAAGCGCATCCGCCTCGCTGATACGGGTGGCTTCAAGCTGGAGCGCGAAGGGCTGGATGATCTGGTGGTTGCGAGGACGATGTCGATCATTTCCCGCGCCGATCTCATTCTTTTCATTGTCGATGCGGTCTCCATAACGCCGGAGGACCAGGAGTTTGCCGAACTTCTGAGGCCGATGAGTGCCAAGCTTCTCCTGGTCGTCAACAAGGCGGACAGCCCTGAGCGCGATGCCCAGGTATGGTCGCACATGCAGTGGGGCTTCCCCAATTTCGTTTTCGTTTCAGCCGAGCACAACCGCAATATCGAGGAGCTTATAGCTGCGATCACCCCGAAACTCGATTTTTCAGCCGTCAAGACGATTGATGTCGAGCGGGCTGATATCCGCGTCGCCATCATGGGCAAGCCCAATACTGGCAAGTCGAGCCTCCTGAACCTCCTGCTGGGCGAGGAAAAGAGCATCGTCAGCGTGGAACCGGGTACGACACGCGACATTGTGGAGGGCCGCTTCTCCTGGAAAGGGCGCGGTATCGTGGTACTCGACACTGCAGGCATCAGGCGCAAGAAGAAGGTGACTGACGATATCGAATATTACTCGGTCACCAGGTCCATTTCGGTGGTCAACCAGGCAGACATCGTGCTTCTCATGATCGATGCATTGGAAGGCCTGACCGAACAGGACAAGAAGATTGCCGCCTTTGCGGTCAACGAGGGGCGTGGCGTTATTTTCGTGCTGAACAAATGGGACCTCATGCCCGATGTCAAGAATACCTTCGAAGCCGCGCGCGACAAGCTGCGATACTTTTTTGGCCAGATGGCCTATGCGCACGTCGTTGCAATTTCAGCCAAGGAAGGCACTGGCCTGGATAAACTGATGAATACAATCATCAATATGTACGGAAAGCTCAATCGCCGAATCGAGACTCCCAGGCTGAACAAGGCAGTCGCGGCTTGGATCGAGGATACGCCGCCGCCGGTCGGCACAAGGAC
>JAJFUL010000107.1 GCA_021372425.1 Spirochaetaceae bacterium | reverse complement strand
AGGCCATTTTGACGGTCTACGGGAACGACGGACAACTGGAGACTGTCGATATCCCAGCCCAATATCTGGTTCTGCTAACACCGTCGAGCCTCTGATAGAAAAATCATAATTTAAAAGTCAGGTTCAAAGGGAGAGATTCTTATGCCTTTTACGCCGGTACTCATCTCTTCGCTGTTGTCGGGCCTTACCATGCCATTCATCATTCTGTTTGCCCGGAAAATGAGCCTTTATGACGATAACAGCGCAAGGAAAATCCACAACGGCAAGATTCCCAGACTTGGCGGGATGGGAATATTCTGGACGGCAGTGTTAGTCATTGCCTTCCTGCCCTATCTGACCGAACCTGAGCTTGCTTCGGCCCTTCATACCAGGCTGCCCAGACTGGTTCCGCTCATGCTGGGCGCGGCTATCATGCATATCATCGGCCTCGTGGACGACCTCAAGGGAGGCCTCCATGTGGTTCTCAAGCTGATTTTCCAGTGTCTGGCGGCGCTTATCGTCGTATTGGGCGGCTATTGGTTCAAGGGCTTCGGCTTCCATGCGGACATCCTGTCCGGACCCTTGAGCTGGTTTTCGATCATCGTCAGCGTGGGCTGGATTGTGGGCATGAGCAATGCCTTCAACCTGATCGATGGAATGGACGGGCTTGCCGGAGGGATTTCCTTCATCGTCTCGATGGCGTACGGCGCCTTCTACCTGCTGAATGGCGATAATCCGAACGCCTTCATCTGCCTTGCGCTTGCCGGCTCGATCGTTGGCTTTCTTTTCTTCAATTTCCCGGCTCCCAAGGCCAAGCTGTTCATGGGTGATTCGGGCAGTCTCTTTATAGGTTTTTCGCTGGCAATCATGCCCTTCCTGGGGCAAACCTCGGGCGAGGTCAGGCAGTCCCAGATCGGTCTGCTGCCGGCAATCGTCCTTCTGGCCATTCCGATGATCGACACACTCTGCGCAATAGGGCGGAGACTGAAGGCTGGCGTAGGCGTTACGACAGCGGACCGCCTGCATATTCACCATCGGTTTCTCGACCATGGCTACTCGCCGATACAGATACTGTTCATCGTATACCTTCTTACCATAATGCAATCCGTAGTCTTCATCCTTGCCAGATATCTGCCGGATTCGTTGGCATTCCTGACCGAAATCGCCTGCCTGCTTGTCGTGAGCATATTCTTCCGCTACGGATTCAGCCTGAAGCCAAAAATGAAATGAGCACAAAAGACAGTGAGCTAAACCTGCTCGAAACAATCTACCTGACTCAGGATGGAAGCAAATTTCCAACACAGAGGGATTTTGCGGGAGCGACTGGTCTGTCTCTCGGTATGGTGAATGCCATGTTGCGCCGTTTCATGGACAGGGGGTGGATCACCCTGAGGCACCTTTCCGGCAAGAAGATCCAGTATGTGCTGACGCATGAGGGAATGGAGGAAGTGGTCCAGCGCTCGGTGTCTTATTTCAAGCGTACAGTCAACAATACTTCGATGTATCAAAAGCATATTGAATCATATGTTCGGCATCTGGCGGAATTGGGCTACGAGAGGGTTGTGCTGATTGGCCCCGAGGAGATAAATTTTCTTTTCAGGTATGCTTGCATGCAGGCGGGGCTTGAATTCCTTTTCGATCCTGCCCCGAAGCAGCGCGAATGGCTTCTTGCCCAGGGCCGGACAATGTTTGTCGTTGCAAATAATCTTGCCATGAATGACAAAGCATCGTACCCCGACGATAAATCGACTCTGCAAGTGCAGCAGGCAGACCAGGCAAGGCTTTCGGAAGTCCTTTTATACTCATAGAGTAGATGCAGGGGGAGACATTTGAGCAAAAAAATTGTTATCGGGCTGGCATGCTGTCTGGTCATGATGGCACTGACCTGCCCGTCCGCTTTCGCGCAAAAACAGCTCGCTGTGGAGTTGACGCATCCGGTATACCGCATCATCGAGACCGCGGAGCTGCGCGGCATCCTGACGAAGCTCTCGTCGGTCAAACCTTATACACGCGCCCAGGTCGCCGACATGCTCGCGATCATCCAGGCGCGCATGGACGCATTCAGCCCGGTCGAGCGGGAGATGATAGCGGCATTTGTG
>JAJFUL010000050.1 GCA_021372425.1 Spirochaetaceae bacterium | reverse complement strand
AAACAGGCCAGCAAATATTTCATTATTCCGTCTGTTGAAGTCAGTGATTATAATGGACTGCCAAAAAAAAAGCCAGAGTCACCTCTGGCTTTTTTTGCTTCAGTCAGCGATTACTTTTTGGGGCGGATAAACTTCCACGGGTGAACGTTCATCGGGTTCGCATACCAGCCATCCCACTTGTTGAGATCGATGACGTTCTGGGTTACGTAGAAGTAGATCGGGAGGATTCCCATGTCCTGATCGATGAGGATGGTTTCCGCATCGCCGAGAGTCTTCATACGCTCGGCACCGGTCTGGGTCTTCGCCTTGTCGATGAGGTCATCATACTTCTTGTTGGAATAGAGACCATCGTTCTGGGTTCCGCCAGTGACCCACATGTCGCTGAAGGTGGAAGGATCGAGGTAATCCGCGATCCAGCCAGCACGGGCGATATCGAAGTTGTGGGACTGGGACCTGGTGTCCAGGTAGGTTCCCCACTCCTGATTGACAAGCTCCACATCGATGCCAAGGTTTGTCTTCCACTGTGCCTGGATGAACTCGGCGATCTTCTTGTGGCTGGAACTCGTGTTGTAGAGGATCGAAAGCTTCGGGAAACCCTTGCCGTTCGGATAGCCGGCTTCGGCGAGAAGCTTGCGTCCCTGCTCGGGATTAAAATCATAGCCCTTGGCCGGTGTATAGCCGGTGCTTGGGGGTACGAAGGAATTAGCCGGAACCTGGCCGCCCTTGGTCACCTGCTCGACGAGAGCTTTCTTGTCGAAGCCCATAGCCAGCGCCTTGCGGACACGGGCATCGTCCAGCGGTTTGTGTGTCACGTTCAGGATGTAATAGTAGGAACCATACTCGGCAGCAACATGGAAATCCTTGCGGAGCTTGACTTCATCCATGAGCTCGAGAGGAACTGCGTCAATCCAGTCGGCAGCGCCGCTCTTGTACAGGTTGTAGCCGACGTTGAGGTCATCGTTGGCAATGAAAGTAACCTGCTGGAGTCCCACGTTCTTGGCATCCCAATACTTCGGGTTCTTTACGACGACCACTTTTTCCTGCGGGCGCCACTCTTTGAGAACGAACGGGCCATTGGATACCCAGTTCTCGGCCTTGATCCAGTTGTTGCCATATTTTTCGATGGCGTGGATCGGGACGATAGCGAACGCATAGTGGGTGACCATGTCCGGGAAGAACGGAGTTGGTCCGACGAGCTTGACTTCGAAGGTCTGCTCATCGACAGCGCGAATCTTTACAGCCTCGGGACCGGCCTTGCCGTTGAGATAGTCCATGCCGCCTTCAATGTAGGCAGCCGGCAGATCGGCATACTGGAATGCATTCTTCGGATCCATCTTGCGCAGCCAGGACTTGACGACAGTGTCGGCGGTTAACGGGACACCATCAGACCAGGTCGCCTTGCGAAGCTTGAAGGTGATGGTCTTGAAATCCTTGCTGAAGGTCCAGCTTGACGCGATGCCAGGCAGGGCCCTGTTGGTCTTGGGATCCGCGATGGTGAGTCCCTCAAACAACGCCATATAGATTCTGTGCTCGGGGACACCTTCAACCGCGTGCGGATCGAGCGAGGCAGGCTCAGCACCATTCACGATCGTGAAGTTCTGGGCACCGACTGCCACTACCGCAAGAAGGGCGAGAAGGACAGCTATACTCCTTTTCATTAAAACCTCCTGTTAAAATTGCAGATATTAAACTATATACTCACTGAAATCAGAATGCAACAAGTATTTTTGGGGGCAATTTCGATGTTCACCTTCAACTCTCCCGTAAAAATCACCTTCGGCGAAGGCTGCTCCGGCCGCGCCGGGCAGGAACTGAAGGACCTCGGCGCCCGCAGAATCCTCGTGGTCACCGGGCCAGGCAGCACCTCGCGGTCTCCCGCGCTCCAGTCCATCACACAAACATTAAACAAAGAAAGCCTGGCCTGGGTACACTTTGCGGGCGCGGGCGCCGACCCGACCCCGGCCATGGTCGATGAAGGGGCAAAGCTTTTCAGGGACGAAAGATGCGACGCCATCCTCGCTTTTGGCGGCGGCAGTCCCATGGACTGCGCCAAGGGCATAGGGGCCAGCATCGGCGAAGGGCGACCCATCAGCGACTTCGTCGGTACGGGAAAGGTTTTTGTGGCGCAGGTACCGCCACTCGTCGCGATTCCCACAACAGCGGGGACAGGCTCCGAAGTAACAGGGACTGCCGTCTTCACGATCGAAGCGGACGGCGGCAAAGCGGGCGCAAAAAAAATAAAGATGGGTACATCAGGCGCGAGCCTCTTCCCGAAAGTCGCGCTGGTGGACCCCCTTCTGCAGGCCTCAATGCCGCCCGCGCTGACTGCAGCTACAGGCATGGACGCCCTGACACACTCCCTCGAATGCTATGTCGGCAGACAGCACACCCCAATGGCCGACCTCTATTGCCTGGAATCCATACGGCTGATAGGCCGGAGCCTTGGCCGCGCCTGCCAGGACGGCCAAAACATGGAAGCGCGGTGCGACATGGCCCTCGCGGCAACCTACGGCGGCATCGCGCTTTCGAACGCGAGCCTCGGCATGGTGCACGGCTTCGCGCACGCACTCGGGGCGCTCTGCGGCATGGCCCACGGCCTCGCCAACGCCATCATGCTGCCCTACGTCATGGCCGGCTGCGAGCAGGACGCCGCAGAGCGCCTTGCCCTGGCAGGCGCGGCACTCACCGGCGACAGCAGCATCGATGCGAAAGGCACCGTGGCTGCAATTTTCAGCCTGAACCGCAAAATCGGCATCCCTGCAGGCCTTGCTGCAGCAGGCCTGCCCGAATCCATGCTGAACGCCGTCTACGACGACGCAAGAGGTTACAAGCGCAGACCCCAGAGCCCCCATCTCTTCACGGACGACGAACTCATGAGCCTGCTTCACTCGGCCTGGTCCGGCACCGTAATAATATGAAGATGAGAACCTGAGGGCGTTTTTTCTACCTCGATACGCGCCGGTATCCTCGAGCGCAGATCAGCTACGTGCGAGATTATGCCTATTGTCCTGCTGCCCCTGATCCGATCCAGGACAGCGATCGCTTTTTCAAGCGATTCATCATCGAGTGAGCCAAACCCCTCATCGATGAAGACCGAATCCAGCGCGACCCC
>JAJFUL010000033.1 GCA_021372425.1 Spirochaetaceae bacterium | reverse complement strand
ACGCTCGGCATCATGATGAAACTCTAGCCACTGTTCCACAACGTGCCTGCCATGCCGGCAGGTACTATCTTTTCAACCAGTAAGGCCGGTCCGCTGAACGCGAACCGGCCTTTTTTCTGTTACCCGGCCAAGATAGTGCACGCATATCGCAAGAATAGCCCGCTACGGCGGGCTTATCCTCGCGAAAAACATCAGAAGAGCCGTCCCTGGCGCAGTCCCAGGACGAAATCGCCCGAGCCGCCGATACCGCCGAAAACCGACAGCTCGAATGGCTTGAGCCCGGAAATGCTGGCAGACAGCGAAAGAGTCAGCCCCGCAGCAAAGGCATCGGGATTCAGGGTGGAAGCCGAGCCTGCCCAGGCGCAATCGAAATAGGGCCCCAACTCGATATCCTTGACCAAAAGCATCTCGCCCAAGCTGCATTCCAGTGCGCGGGCGAACCAGACGATTTCCGAATTGGCAACCCCCACGCAATCCGACGATCCCGTGGGCAGGACGCCTCTGAAGGAATCCGATGATTCGAGTCCAAGGGGCAGGCCCTGAATGTCATAGCGCAGCCTGCCCCGAAGACGGACTGCGCCAAGATCAGACCGCGAAATGCCAAGTTTTGCGACAGCTTCGGGGCCATATCGTAAGATCCCCGCCGCAGAATCGGCGAACATACCCGCATAGGCCTGGACGAAGGGAAAGAATAGGCGTTGATCATCCCCAGCTCGCTGCAGCCTTGCCGACAGGCCGAGGCGGGCAACCCAGGCCAGCGAGCCATTGTCGACATCCATCGTCGCATCCATGGAGCCGCGTGGCGACAGAGTGAATTCCGGACCGAGGGACGACCACTCGACCACAGCCAGGGCTTCGAGGCTTTCAGGATCGAAAACATACGACGAGAGAGGCACAAAATCACCCCAGAGCCTCAGGGCGCCCGAGAGGCGCAGAGTTCCGACAGGATTGAACAGCGACTGTGCAGAGAGACCCCATTGTCTGCCTGCGTCCTGCCCCATTCCATAAAGCGCCGAAAAGCCATATCGTGTCCGTCCCGAAGCCCCATACAGCGAAATCCCTGCAAAAGCCTGCCCACTGAGCGCCATCGGCTCCGGCTCGAAGTCATCGGCAACCTTGAGTATCGGCCGGAAGCTCCATCGAGGCGCGCAGGCCGGCAGGGCACCGTGGGACAATTCCGCCATCCGCGCCGGAATCGACACCGCATAGGCTTGTCGCTTCGCCTCGAGGACAGGGTCGGGTGCCCTGCCGGCCGCAGCCTCCGGGAGCCTGGCTTTTATGCCTTCAAGGCTGGCAGCGGCACTTTTCCTGCCCAGCTCGATTACAAGTTCAGGTTCCGAGAAGGCCATGTACGAGACGTCCTCGACTTCGTTGCGTATGACCATGGGCTGAACGGCCAGGATGTCTTCCATTCCATTTCTGGTCTTGCCTATGTCGATCGCCCGGTTGATCACTGTCAGGGGATTGCCGAAGCTCATCTCGCGGTTGTACAGCGCCGTCGAGACGATGAGGAGGGAGGAATATCGTGCGGCGATCGCGACCGGCGCCAGGTTTGCCACCCCGCCATCGATCAGAAGCAGGTCACCCAAAGAAACAGGCTCGAAAATCGCAGGCATGGCGAAGGTCGCCGCTATGACGCGGGGAAAATCGCCTTCCGCCAGTTCGACCTGGCGCCTCGTTTTCAGGTCTTCCGCCGTAACGATGATCGGAATCGGCGTATCGGCCAGGTCGATATCCCCCACGAGAGACCGGATCATTGCAGAAAAGCTCGAGCTGTCGAGCAGACCGCCCTTTGTTGGCATGACGATATCCAGGTATTGCTCCGGCGGTGTGGTCTCGACGATCTGACGAATGGTTTGCGGGGAGACTCCCGCCGAATACAGCATGCCGATCAGGGCGCCCATCGAATTTGCCACGATGAAATCAGGTCTGATCCCTTCTGCCTCTAGTGTTTCCAGCACGCCGATATGTGCATAAGCCCTGGCTGATCCCCCTGTCAGCACCAGGCCGAGCGGCTCCCGGCCAGAAGCTTTTATCTGCTCAATCCTGGCTGAGAATTTGTCTATGCCCAGCTGGATCGGTTCGACGACCATGCGGAGCGGATCGTCTTCAGGAAAGACCGTCGCCGTTTCCTGGGCATAGACAGGCTGAAGCCCGGGAATTCCGAAGCCCCAAATTCCGGCAAGCAACAGAAACGTGCATATGAGATATCTTTTCGGCATTCATTGAGTATAGCAAAGACCCTTCAGTCTGAAAATGACGATGAAGGTCAGTCATGTACTCGACGTAGTTTTCATTTTTATGTATTTTTATAGTATGAACGAACAGAAACAAGATACAAAGGAACCTCCATCTCCCGAATCCGATCCCTTCAGTAGCCCTTTCCCTGCCATGAGCAGATTTTCAGGGGTCAGTCATGATCGCTGAAATCATCCTTCTTCTGGTGTTGATACTCCTGAACGGTTTTTTTTCGCTTTCAGAAATGGCTATCGTTTCCTCGCGCAAAGCCCGGCTTCGCCACAAGGCAGACCAGGGAGATGTGCGCTACAAGCTTGCACTCAATGCGTCAAGGGAGCCCGGCAAGTACCTCTCTGCTATCCAGGTCGTCATAACGCTGATCGGAATCCTGACGGGCGCAGTAGGCGGTCTGACCTTTTCGGATTCTCTTGCCGCCTGGTTCATGACGATTCCCTTCCTTGTGCCCGTCGCCACCCCACTTGCCGTGTTCCTTGTCGTTCTCCTCACGACTCTCGTCTCGGTCATCTTTGGAGAGCTGGTTCCGAAGAGCCTGGCCCTCTCGAATCCCGAGAAGACTGCGGCATGGACGATACGGCCGCTTGTCGTTGTCAGCAACTTATTCTACCCACTGGTCAAGTTTTTAACCGATACGACCGCATTGGTCGTAAAAACCCTGGGAATTGCGAAACGCCAGGAACCTGAAGTGACCGAGGACGAGGTCAAGGTTCTGATAGCGCAGGGCGCTGAGACCGGTATATTCCACAATTCCGAAAAAGAGATGGTCGATGGCGTATTCGACCTGGATGACCGGCGGGTGACCGTCTACATGGTACCGCGCACCGAGGTCCAGGCGATCGATATTTCAGTGACAAAGCGTATACTGCCCGAGGATGTCGTGAATCATGCCGACCTCCCCTATCTCCCTGTCGTAAAGGGAGACCTCGATGACGTTGTCGGCATGATCGATGTGAGGACTGCCCTGGCGGCCATTGCCCGCGACAAATCGGCCAATCTGTCGCAGCTGATGGAAAAGCCCCTTCTCATACCGGAGACCATTTCCGCACTGAAGGCGCTTTCCTTGCTGCAGAAGGCGGATGTGGGAACCGGTCTCATCGTCGATGAGTATGGTGGAATTTCTGGTCTGGTTTCCCAGGGCGACCTGCTCGAGTCGATACTGGGGGCCTTGAGTGAAAACCCCGACGAACTCATGCCAGGCGTCGTAAAGCGAGAAGACGGTTCGCTATTGGTGGATGGCGCCCTTTCTATTGCCGAATTCGCCGAGACGCTCGATATCGATGAAAGCAACCTGAGCCAGCATGACTACGATACTGTGGCGGGTCTCATACTGGACTGCATGGGCTCAATCCCCAAGACCGGCGATTCCTGCGAATGGAATGGCTGGAGGATCGAGATTCTGGACATGGACGGCAACCGCATCGACAAGGTATTAGTGCAGAAGCTGCCTGAAGCGACGGCTACCGGACCAGACTGATAAAGAACGAATGTATCCCTGCCCCGGGCACGAGCTCGGGGTGAAAGGTCGCGGCGAGAATGGATCCCTGACGAACCAGCACCGGATCTTTGCCCTGCCGGGCCAGGACTTCGACGCCAGGTCCGAGGCGGACCACTTTTGGCGCCCTGATGAAAACACCCTCGATTTCCGGGATCCCGGGAACGGAAGTCGCAAGAGGCGCCCGGAAGCTGTCTATCTGCGTACCATAGGCATTGCGACGCACTGTCACATCGAGCACAGCGAGCAGGGCTTGCCTTCTGCGCGCTTTTTCCTGCGCTGCCCGGCTTCGCGCCGGGGTCCCACCCGCCGCATTTTCGCCTTCTATTTCCTTTGCGAGGAGGATGAGGCCCGCACAAGTACCAAAGACCGGCATCCCTTCGAGAATTCTCTGCCTGAAATCACCCATGAAGCCGAAGCGCTCGAGCAGCGATCCCATGACTGTGCTTTCGCCGCCTGGGATGACCATGGCTTCGGCCTTGTCGAGATCAGCCCTGGAGCGCACCTCGAAAGGGGCTGCGCCCGCTTCTGCGAGCGCAGCCATGTGGGCTGCATAATCACCCTGAAGAGCCAGAACTCCAATCTTTTTCACTCTGTCTGCCTGCCGGCCCAATTGCATCATCAAGGGCTTACCAGCCCCGGGTTTCCATCTTCTGGCTGTCGGCCAGCTCGGAGAAACCGATCCCAACCATGGCTTCGCCCAAATCCTCGGACAACTCGGCCAAGGCTTTTGGATTATTGTAATTAACTACAGCTCCAACAATTGCAGCGGCCCGTCGAGCCGGATCACCTGACTTGAAGATTCCGGAGCCTACAAATATGGCCTCGGCGCCAAGCTGCATCATGAGCGCTGCATCCGCAGGCGTCGCGATGCCACCAGCCGAGAAATTCGGCACCGGCAGCTTTCCGGTCACGGCGACTTCATAGACAAGGTCATAAGGCGCGCCAAGCTCCTTGGCGGCCGTCATCAGTTCTTCCCTGGGAAGGCCTGTCAGCCTCTTGATGCCGTCACGCACGGCGCGCATGTGACGCACGGCCTCGACGACATCGCCCGTTCCGGGTTCGCCCTTGGTCCTGATCATCGCGGCACCCTCTCCGATGCGGCGGAGCGCTTCGCCAAGATCACGGCAGCCGCAGACAAAGGGCACCTTGAAATCGTACTTTGCAACATGGTACTTCTCATCGGCTGGCGTCAGGACTTCGGATTCGTCGATGAAATCGACACCGAGGGCCTCCAGAATCCGCGCCTCCATGAAGTGACCGATCCGGCATTTCGCCATGACAGGAATCGATACTGCATCCTGGATCTCCTTGATCATCTTGGGATCCGACATGCGGGCGACACCGCCCTGCGCCCTGATATCCGCAGGGACTCGCTCAAGTGCCATAACGGCACAGGCACCTGCCTTCTCGGCGATCTTGGCCTGCTCGGCATTCGTCACGTCCATGATGACGCCGCCTTTCAGCATTTCGGCAAGCCCCACCTTGGTCCGCCACTCCGCGCTCTGTCGTGCTGACCACAACACTGTATCCATAATGGCTCCTTTTCCGTATATTGCGTTTATCAGAAAACCAAACGGCTATAAGTTATAGGAAAAGCAAGATTTGTGCAAGTTTGGAAGCAGGCGCCTGGCGATGTTTTTGCGCTGTCCGGCCTCTGTCCCGCACTGCAGAAACATGCTAGCATCAGACCATGAAAATCATGCTGACTGGCGCCACCGGGCTGCTTGGCCGATCTCTTTCGGCAAGGCTCATGGCACGCTCAGATATAGCTTTCACGGGGCTCGCGTTTTCGCGCGCACACGCTCCCCTTATCAAGGCGGATCTTGCCAACTCAGGCGAGATCGAATCTATTATCGCTTCGCAGAAGCCGGACCTTGTGATACATGCAGCAGCCGAGCGTCGCCCGGACATAGTGGACAAGGATCCGAAGCGCGCCCAGGCCCTGAATGTCGAGGCTACGGCCAACATGGCCGCGGCCTGCAGGAAGTATGGCACCTTCATGATCTACACCTCCACCGACTATGTATATGATGGCACAAATCCACCCTATTGTCCCGATTCTCCCGTGAATCCGTTGAATGAATATGGGAAGCTCAAGCTGGCCGGCGAAAGGGAGATGGCGCGACAGTTCGGCACGGCACAGCGTGCAGCAGGCGGCCTTGTCATCCGGATTCCCATGCTGTACGGCCCGGTCGAGTTCATTGAGGAGTCTTCGGTGATCGAGCTGGCCAGGCACTTGAAAGCAGGCAAGCCCTGCAAGGTAGACAACTGGTCCACGCGCTATCCCCTCCATGTCGACGATGTCGCTGCCGCTATCGAGATTCTGGTCGACACATGGGCTGCCGAGCCTTCAAAAATCGAAGCGGCTCGCTTCGGGAACGAGGCAGGTAATGGCGGACTTCCGCTTTTCCTGCTCTCGGGGCCCATCGGCATCACGAAGTATGGCATGGTCATGGAAATGGCAAGATCGCTCGGGCTCGACGCTTCCTTCGTCGAGGCGGACTCCAAGCCTTCGACATCGGGAGCACCGCGGCCCAAGGATTGCAGGATGGACTCGGGCCGACTTCAGACCCTGGGCTATGCGCCGCGCCTCGTCTTTCCCGCCAGGATTAAGCCCATCCTTGAACCATTTTTCACGCCATCGACATTCTGATGCAAAAATGATAGCTTTCCGCCACATCATGGACAGGAAATCCAAACCGGCAACCCGGATCTCGCGGATAATACCATTCCTTACGCTCGTGGCCCTGCTTTCATCTTCCTGCGCCAGCACGATCAAGCTTGAAAAGCCCGTCCAGGATGAGCAGCAGCTGGAATCCTATTTCGAAGCGCATGGCTTGCCCCGCTGCGAATCCACTATGCCTGCGCTCTATTTTTCCAGCCAGGAATGGGAAAAACGCGCACTGGAACTCATCGGCTCGGCGAAAAATTATATTCTCATCACCGTATTCCTAGGCAGCTGGCATGAGTACTCGGCGCCTATCTACGATGCGCTGGTCAAGAAAGCCGGCGAAGGCGTCCGGATCTACTACATGCTCGATCCTTCATCCTATGAGCAATACCTGCCTGACAGGAATCATCTCGTGCCTGCCGCGACAAAACGCCTTGCAGAGGCTGGCGTCCACGTTGCCGAATACAACCCGCTGACCGGCGAGCGACTCTTTACCACAGTAGGGCTCCTGGAGCGCGAGCATCGCAAGTTCTGGATCATCGACGGGAAATATCTGGCGGCAGGTGGAATGAACATCAACTATCTTTCCTGTGCACCGCTCGATAAAGGCGGACACCTCGACACCTTTGTGGAAGTCCAGAGCGAAGAAGCGGCACGTCAGATGATCAGGTCTTACTGCACCACATGGAATGCCTTTTCCCCGGAGCGCATCAACCCCGACGATTTCCCCCTGTGCCCGGCCGACAAGCCAGAGACTTCGTTCTGGCTCGCAGACCAGGGTTTCGGGGGCTACGGCGAAACCGACACCATGTTCGACGCTTTCTTCCTCTATGCAAAGAGAGAAGTATGGATGATCCAAGCTTTCCCCTTTGTTACGGAATCGCTCCTCGACAAGATTCGGGCCGCAACTTCCCGGGGCGTCACCGTCAACATCATGCTGTCCAGTCATTCCGAGCGAGAAATCCACAACAGCGCTGCCCGCTATTGCATGAAGCCGCTCATCGATGCCGGAGCGAAGGTCTACCTCTTCGAATCTCCGGAAGGAGCTTTCCTGCATTACAAGCTGATGCTCGCCGACCGGAAGCTCGTGGCTTTCGGGAGCGCCAATTTCAATCTCCGCTCCCAGAGTCTGTCCAAGGAGATGGAATTTATTTTCGATGACGAGCGGATTGGTGGCCAGGCGTATGTCAATCTCCAGGGACTGCTGGCATACTCGAGACTGATCGGCCAGGATGAGGCGCGCAGCTACCGTAACCTGAAGAATTTCACCTCGTATGCGATTATGCTGGTAGGAGGCTGAACATGAGATCTCGATTTTCCGCTGTATTGCTCATCGCCAGCCTGACGCTGTACGGCGCCTCCGCGGTCTTTGCTCAAACCGTTTCGCCTGATAAAGCGACAGATGACGGAATTGGGCCTTCGCAGATTGTCTTTACATCGATCGCCCTGCAGGGCTTTTCCGCTCCCGGTCTGCTGGCTGACGGCGAATACCTAAACCTCGGCATCGGAATCGATCCGTTCCAGACCGAGTTTGCAAGCCCCGCCCTTGGCCTGCATTGGCTTTTTCCGTTCAACCCCCTCGACATTGAGGATTCCCGGATCGGCCTCTCCCTGGACTTGACTATCGGACGTTTCCTGGGGCATCCGCTAGGCCGGCTTTTCGTGCGGAAGACGAGTCTTTCTCCCATGCTGAGCCTGGCTGGCTATGCCTCGCTCGGTACTGCCGCCTCGCCACTGCTGATGCTTTCCTGCCAGCCGCTGCGCTTCTTCTCGGGCGATGGCTATTACTCGGCTGCGGCCATCGATATAGCCTTCGACTCAAGCCTGCAGTACAGAGGCTGGGGCATAAGGCTTTTCGATTTCACTCATTTCATCCATTGAGGAATCCGCCCATGAAAGCCATGAAACCTGAAAAAAGCAGCAAAACCCTGATCGCGGTCATCGCCATCGCGGCTTCCCTGTTTGGAGCTGCGAACCTGGACGCTCAAGACCTCTCCCTCTCGGTTTCAACCTGGAGCTTTTTCGCTGGTAAGGGGGGCTATCGCCCTGCTGACGAGGGAACATACGCCGAGTTGGGCGCCACGCTCGGACTTTCGCCGCGAATCGAGGCTGATTTGGGCCTGATCTGCTCCCTGACCCCTGCTCCGGCCAATACGCTTTTTGTCAACGCGGGAGTAACGTATTCTATAATAGGAAAAAGATTTATCTCATACGACGAGCCTACTGGCCTTTTCACTATGCTGTTCACGGTCGGCGTGATGGAAGGTTTCCACGACATCTGGGAGAGCGGCGACCCCTTCTCCACATCGACACATATCTACCTGAAGCTCACGCCCTTCGCCGTCGGGAGTCTCTATTACGGGAAGCGGGATCGCTGCTTCTCTCTGGGCATCCAGTATGATCTCAAGTCGTCGGAATTTTCACTCTTCACGAACATTATAGCCTCGGATTTTCTTCTTACGAATCTCGGCAATTCACGATAGAATGAAAGCATGAAGCGGGAACAGTTAAGGGCCATGGCCGCCCGGGCTCGAGTCGGAATCGCCGGCGCGGGAGGGCTTGGTTCCAACTGCGCCATTTCGCTCCTGCGTTCGGGAGTCCTGCATCTCGTCATAGCCGATTTCGACCTGGTGTCGGAGGCCAACCTGGAGCGTCAGCAATACTTCCGCAGCCAGCGGGGACTCCCGAAGGTCGAGGCTCTGGCCGACAATCTCAGGCTCATCGATCCCGCAGCGCAAATCGAAATCCATGATATCCGCCTCGACCCCGCTTCGATCCTGAATATCTATGCTGGCTGTGATATCATCGTCGAGGCATTCGATGACCCCGAAGCAAAGCGAATGCTGATTGAGACCATCCTCATGGCATTCCCCGAAAAACAGATCGTTACGGCTTCCGGCCTCGCCGGCTTCGGTAATCTCGAGGCGATCAGGATCATCCACAAGGGGAAGCTCCACCTCTGCGGCGATTTCTCCACGGAAGTGTCGGCAGACAACCCGCCGCTCGCCCCCCGTGTTGCCATCGTCGCAAACATTGAGGCCGATATCGTGCTGAGTCTCATTGCCTCCGGAACTGCTGTCAGGCCACTTGCCACAAAAATTAAAGGAACATGAAAGATTCCCCCTACAGCGACCGCGCTCCTTGACCTTTAAATCAGCTTTCCGGTATATTCGCAAAAATTAGTAGGCTAACTATTCTGTCGGAGCGCATCACATGAAATCACCTGACATTGAAGCATCAGGAATATTGCTAACCAGGTTCGTTCGCTTGCGATTCATGCGGACACAGGAAGTACTCACTCCGCATGGGGTCCATCCAGGACAGCCGCACGTAATTTTCGCACTCATGAAAAAGGGAAGCCTCACACAGAGGCAGATTGCGGAAACCATCGACCGCAGGGCCGCCACTATTACCGTCATGCTTTCCCGCATGGAAGAGTCAGGTCTGATAAAGCGCGACGTCAGTACAGATGACCGACGTTGTGCAAAGGTGAGCCTCACGGAAAAAGGCCAGGCGCTCGGTCTCGAACTTCGGGAATGCTTTCTCGATCTGGATCGGGAATGCTTTGCCGGCTTTTCCCCCGAAGAGCTGAAACAGATGGATGGTTTTCTCGTCCGCATGAACGGGAATTTCGAAGCGAATATATCAAGCAGGAAAACCCAGCCTCTGCCTTCCTCCCTGGGCGAAGTTGAGCAAAAGGAGCAATCGAGTGCCGAGTAAAAAGGATAGTCCGGCATCACGGGCCAAGAAGCCCGTGACCAGCCTGACCGTGATTTTTTCATATCTGAAACCTTACTGGAAATGGGCGACCCTGGCTGTCCTGCTTATGGCGGTGGAGGTCTTCTGCGATCTGGCCCAGCCTACCCTGATGTCCACAATCGTGGACAAGGGCGTCAGTACGGGAAACATCGGCGTCGTGCTGCGCACAGGCATAATCATGGTCCTCGTCTCCCTGCTTGGCATGGTTGGCGGCATCGGTTGTTCCTATTTTGCCAGCAAGGCATCGCTTGCATCGTCCACGAACCTGCGCTCGGACCTCTTCAAGAAAGTGCAGTCATTCTCATTCAATGAATTGGATGATTTCACGCCAGGCTCCCTGGTGACGAGGCTTACGAATGACGTGGTCCAGGTCCAGAACCTGACCCTGTCAATGATGCGGATCCTGGTGAGGGCGCCGCTGCTGTTCATTGGCGGCATAGTCATGGCAGTCACCATCAATCCCGGCCTTTCGACAATCCTGGTGGTTGTCCTGCCGATTCTCATCGTGGCGCTGACCTTCGTCATGATGAAAGGCTTCCCGCTTTTCAGAAAAGTGCAGACCACACTGGACCGGGTGAACGGCATCATGCGCGAGAATCTCGCCGGCATGCGGCTCATCAAGGCGTTTGTCCGTTCGGATTACGAGGAAAAGCGTTTCGGCAAGGCCAATGAGGACCTTGCCGAGCTCACCGTGACTGGTACGCGGATCGTCGGCCTGGTCATGCCGATCATCTTCCTCATCATGAATCTCGCCGTGGTCGCGGCTGTCTGGTTTTCCGGCAAGCAGGTCAATCTTGGCACCATGCAGGTTGGAAAGGTGATTGCTTTCACGACCTATCTGTCACAGATCCTTTTTGGACTGATGATGGTCTCCTTCGTTCTGATGAATGCGTCGCGCGCAACCGCGTCGGCACGGCGCATAGCGGAAGTCCTGAACAAGGAAGGCGAGACCGATCTCGGGCAGAATCCCTCTACAGCATCCGCGGAAACTGCCACAACAATGCCGTCAAATACGCCGGCCATAGAATTCGATCATGTTTCTTTCCATTATCCTCGCGCCGCGAATGAGCCGGTCCTTTCCGATATTTCCTTCAAGGCGACCAAGGGATCGCTTGTGGGCATACTCGGGGCCACAGGTTCCGGGAAAAGCACCATGATCAACCTGATACCGCGCTTCTATGAAACCGATTCAGGCCGGATCCTCATAGACGGCGAGGATACGAGCCTCATGCAGCGAGTCGATTTGCGGGCGTGCCTCGGTCTGGTCCCCCAGGACTCGGTACTGTTTACCGGTAGCATTGCGGAGAACCTCCGCTGGGGGAACCAGAATGCAACGGACAAGGAGCTTGTGGATGCCGCCTATTCTGCCTGCGCTCTCGACTTCATCCAGGCCTTCCCAAAGGGCTTCGACACGATAATCGGCCAGCGCGGAGTGGGGCTTTCGGGCGGCCAGCGGCAGCGCATCTGCATTGCGCGCGCCATCCTGCGCAAGCCGGAAATCCTCATTCTCGATGACGCAACGAGCGCCGTCGACATGGCAACAGAGGCGTACATACAGGAACGGCTCCGGAAGAAGACCGGGATGACTGTCATCGTCATTGCCCAGCGCGTCAGCTCCGTGCTGGATGCAAACCAGATACTCGTCCTGGAGCACGGCCATATTGTCGGAGAAGGAACCCACGAGGAACTCCTCAGGTCAAATGGCATCTATCAGGATATTTACCGGTCGCAGGTAACCGAAGGAGCGACGAATGTCTGAGCAGCGCGAAACAATACAAACCACAGCATCGACACAACCGCAGAGCCCGGGACATATGGGGCCAGGCAGGCCGGGCGGTCCCGGTGGGCACGGGCCGGGATCGTACATGGGGCCGAAAGAGAAGCCCAAAAACACCGGCAAGACTCTGAAAAGGCTCTGGGCCTACCTCGACAAGCACAGGGCGGGCCTCATCGCAGTGTTCATCTCGGTACTGGCCAGCTCGTTGCTCTCCCTCGCCGGGCCATTGTTCATCGGGAAAGCAATTGACCTCATGACGGCAGGCCCCGGCAAGGTCGATTTTGGCAAGCTGTGGCAAATCATCCTGACCCTGATCGGCGTCTATGCAGTGGGGACCCTGTTCTCCTGGTTGCAAATCTTCATAATGGCCCGCGTATCGCAGGACACGGTGCGCGACATCCGGGAGGAACTGTTCGCGAAATTGCAGACTTTGTCGCTTCGCTACTTCGACGCAAGACCGCACGGCGAGATAATGAGCCGTCTGACCAATGACGTTGAAAATATCAACACCACACTCAGTTCGAGCGTGACCCAGCTCTTTTCCAGCGCCATAACTGTCATTGGGTCCCTGGTCATGATGATCAGCATGAGCCCCCTTTTGACCCTGCTGGCACTCATCGTCATACCAGTCGGGCTCTGGGCTACTTCCAAAATATCGGTCAGGACGCGCAAAGCCTTCAGCTCCCAGCAGACTGAACTCGGGACACTGAACGGTTACATCGAGGAAGCGGTTTCGGGCCAGCGCGTCGTCAAGGCTTTTGGCCGCGAAAAAGCCGAAATAGGCGAATTCGATACAATCAACGAAAGGTTGAAAACTGCCGGCACCAGCGCGCAAATCTACTCCGGCATGGTTCCTCCCCTCATGAACTTCATCAACAACGTAAGCTACCTCGTGGTGGCTGCGGCCGGCGGCGCCCTTGCCATCGCAGGCAGCTTCACTGTCGGCGTCGTTGCCGCCTTCCTAAGCTACTCCAAGCAGTTCGCGCGGCCTATCAACGAGATCGCGAACCAGTTCAACATGATCCAGTCAGCCATTGCAGGAGCAGAGCGCGTCTTCGAGGTACTGGACGAAGTGCCAGAAATCGTTGATGCCCCCGATGCCGTGGCCCTGGACAAGGTCTCGGGCGATGTGCAGTTCCAGCACGTCGACTTTGGCTACAAAGTGGGCGAGCCGGTACTCAAGGATATCAATATCCACGCAAAACCCGGCCAGACCATCGCCCTGGTTGGGCCGACCGGTGCCGGCAAGACGACGATCGTCAACCTGCTGACTCGTTTCTACGACATCGACTCGGGAAATATCCTGGTCGATGGCCATGACATCAGAACACTGAAAAAGGACAGCCTCAGACGCTCTCTGGGAATCGTGCTCCAGGACACCTACCTGTTCCGCGGCAGCGTGCGCGAAAACATCCGCTATGGCCGCCTGGACGCGACCGACAAGGAAATCGAAGCCGCGGCGCAGGCCTGTGAAGCCGATGATTTCATCCGCCATCTGCCCGATGGCTATGACACGGTGCTTGGCGAAGACGGCGGTTCCCTGAGCCAGGGTCAGCGCCAAATCCTCGCCATTGCCCGCGTGGTACTCGCCGACCCCGCAATCCTGATCCTGGACGAAGCGACCAGCTCCGTCGATACCCGGACCGAGGTCAACATCCAGAGAGCAATGCTGGCACTCATGGCCGGCCGGACCAGCTTTGTGATCGCGCACAGGCTTTCCACCATCAGGGGCGCCGACATGATCCTGGTCATCGACCATGGCCAAATTGTCGAACGCGGTACCCACGCCGAATTACTCAAAGTAGGCGGCGCTTATGCCGCGTTGTCCAACGCACAGCTGCGCCGCGAAGCAGAGATGCGCGAAAGCGTGAATCTGCAGGTCTGATTTCCTGCCGAAGTTGAACGGCTTTCTTCTGTATTGATGAATCTGTATTGACGAAGCGCCCCGGCGCAGCCCCATCACGGAGCTGCGCTGGGGCGCTTTTGCCAAAAGTTCCTTTACTTTATGACGCCGAATCCATTGAGGATGATTATAAAAATAAGGACAGGCGATACATATTTGATGAATATATAGATCAGCTGTATGTAACGCGGCTTGATTGTCCCGTAGCCCTTGCTGAGCTCTTCAACAACCTCACCCTTTTTCAGGAGCCATCCGGTCAGGATTGCGATGGCGAGCCCGCCGAGTGGCAGAAGAACGTTGGACGACACATAGTCGAAAAGATCGAAGAAATTCTTTCCGAAGATTTTCGCATTGCCGAGGGCAGGCCCCTGCGAAAGCGTCGCCAGTATGCCCAGGCCGAACATCATGGCGCCGGTCAGATACGCAGCCGCCGGTCTCTTCATCCTGCCTTTTTCCACCATCCATGAAACAGGAACCTCGATAAGACTGACCATGGCTCCTATCGTGGCGATCGAGCTGAGAATGAAGAAGATGACTGTAAAGATTGATCCAAGTGGCATCTTGGAGAAAATGAGCGGTATGACATTGAACAGCAGGCCAGGCCCTCCCGCAGGCGACCCTCCAAAGGCGAAGACGGCCGGGAATATAGCCAAGCCCGCCAGGATCGAGACGATAGTGTCCGACAGCGCTACCTTTGCGGCATTGGGAACGATTCTCGTTTCATCGGGCATGTAGGAGCCATACGTTGTCATCGTGCCCATTCCCAGCGAAAGCTTGAAGAATGAAAGCCCCAGTGCAGTCAACATGACATTCCCGGTCAGCTTGGAAAAATCCGGCTTGAACAGGTACTCGACGCCAGCAAAGGCACCTGGCAAGGTCAGAGCGCGGATATCGCAGAGGATCAGCAGTACGACGAGCACTGGCATGAGTGTCTTTGTTACCCGCTCGATGCCTCTGGAGACACCTGCCGCGATTATACTCGAGGTGATGACCAGCACGACAAACTGCCAGGCGAGAGGCTCCCAGGTACCCCCGGCCAGGGCATTAAAAGTATCCGAATTCAGTGTGGTTCCGGAAATTGCCGCACCGATCGCCTTGAACACATAGGCAAATACCCATCCGGCGACATCGGTGTAATATGCCATGATGAGGATGGCGGCAATGAAGCCGGCCCATCCTATCAGGGACCAGTATTTCTTCCCCTTAACGACCGAACCATAGGCGTGGATTGCATTGAGTCTTGTCTTCCGTCCGATGAGATGCTCGGCGACCAGAATTGGCAACCCAACCAGAAGAACTGACAGCAGGTACGCGATGACAAAGGCCGCTCCTCCATTGGATCCGGTCAGGTAAGGAAACTTCCAGATGTTCCCCAGTCCGACAGCCGATCCCAAAGTCGCCGCAAAAGCGCCGACACTGGATGCGAAACCATCGCGTGTTTTTGTTTGCTTGGATGCCATGGATCCTCCTCCTTGCTGTGTTTTAGAGCACATACTATTTGATTGACAATTGAGAACGCTAGACAGCGATAGCTACAGAAATGCAATAAATGCAATTTCAATGCGTTTTCTTTTGCCGGTTCCGCAGTTTGAAATTGCGGTTCAATTTTCAACAGTTTTTACAGACTGTTCGCAGCGTTATGCGCTACTGACTATTGACCGGGATTCCCGCAAAAGGTACTGTCTTTGCTGTAACTTTTCTGCAAATCAAACATGGAGGCACTCTCAATGAATCCGCTTATTGGCATCAATCTTCCGAACAACAGCGTCAATCCGGAAGATACCCGTCGATACTTCGCAGCATTTTGCCAGGCTGGTTTCAACGCCGTGGAGATAAGTCTCGATACCTATCCGCTCATAATAGATGGCGAACCTTGCCGGAAATGGATTGATTATGTACATGGAATGCTGGATGAATTTCCATTCAGATATTCGGCACATATAGGCCGCGGTCTTGACCTGCGCGATCTCAAGAATAAGGAGAAGCACCAGGCTGTCCTGAAGAATTCGATCGATATCGCTGCCGAACTTGGCATGTCGCCGCTGGTTCTTCATTACGAAGTGCAGAGCCGCAACCGCGAAGTCGAGGCCTATTTCCTGCAGGCACACAAAGAGGCTGCGGCTTACGCCGAGCAGAAAGGTGTTCTTATCGTCGTCGAGAATATTGAGGTCGAGCTGGTTGAGCCGGTCATCGAACTTGTGGATAGCGTGAATTCGAAGAACCTCAAGCTGGCCTTTGATACCGGCCATGCATTTCTCGCTTCACATTATTTCAAGTTCGATTATATCAGGACATTCAAGAAGACCTTGCCCTATCTGGCCCATTTGCATCTGAGTGACAACACCGGAGTTTTCGAGGAATTGCGACTCACCGACAGGCCGAAATATGATTCTCTTCCGATGGGCTATCGCTACGAATATGGCAGAGGCGATATCCATCTGCCCCCTTATTTTGGGAAAATCCCTTATGATGAGCTTTTTGCGCTGACGAAGGGGTATCAGGGCATGTACATCTGTGAATATTACGTTGAGCGATTCATGCCCTTCATGGCTGACGTACAGAGTATGGTCAGTACGGGCATTGCACGTAATCAATAGTGCGGGAAAAAGAAAAGGCGGCATGCCAGGTTTCTGCCTGCATGCCGCCTTTTTTCTTGTTAATTAGGAAGATTATTTCATCATTACGTTCTTCACGAATTCCTTGATCATGTAATCTTTGTAGGGAGCCGGGAACCATGCGATTGCGTTGGCTTTGCGGTCTTCCTCTGACAGCAGGGTTCCTTCGATCTTCATGTCGGTCCGGGCCGGATATGCGCCCACCATCTGGAACTTCTTGAGCTGCTGTTCCTTGCTTTGAATGAAGTTGATCCACAGCAGAGCCGCTGCCTTATGTTGGCCATTCTTCAAGACACCCATCGTGTCGCCGCCGCCCGCGAGCCCCATTTTTGGAATGTACATCTTAGCGCGCTTGAACAGGTTGCCTTTGGAAATCATGTCCTTTACATTGTCATCCCAGGCTACGGTCATCGAAATCTCGCCACCGTTCATGCGGATGATGGAATCGTTGTTGGAAACGGTAATGGTGAGATTTTCCTTGTTTTCATTGAGCCATTTCCATGCCAGATCCCAGTTGGCCACTTTCGACTGCACCAGTTCCTGGTCGCCCTTGTACTTGTCCAGGCCGCCGGTCGTCTTGGCGATGACCGTATGGACGAATGACTGTCCGGAACCGCCTTTCGATGGATCGTTGAAACCGAATTCCTTGGGATGCTCCTTGATCCAGGCAGTCAACTCTTCCCAGGTCTGCGGCGGGTTCGTCACTCTCTCGGGATCATACAGGATGCCGGTCTGGTTTCTGTGGAACGGGGCCAGGTAGCCTTTCGTCATGACACCTTCCTGAACTTCCCAAAGCGCCGGGGCGACTTTTTCGGCATCGGGGATGATGTTCTTGATCGGGCCATAGAACAGATCGAGATCCGTCGTCGTCTTTACCCACTGACCACCGACGATCATGACATCGATGGTGCCCACCGTACTGTCCTTCTCAGCAATGGCTTTGTTGAAGTTTGCAGTCTGGTCGCCAATGATGACATTGGCTTTGATGCCATACTTTGCCTCGAAATCCTTCGCAGCTTCCTTGAAGTAATCAGGGAAGTACCACGCATAGAAAGTAACTTGTCCTTCGGCTTTGGCTGCAGCAACGATGCTGTCCCAGCTCGCTGTCTTGTAGTCGATTGTTGGCCCGGCCGCAAAAAGGCTCGTGGCGAGCAACAATCCCAGAACCAATGGAAGAAGCTTTTTCATTCCAAACCTCCTTCAAAATACATTCATTATCCCCGGCTTCTACAATTTCCCGAGTGAAGCCGATAAATAATCCGATTTAAGCAGCCGCTCAATGACGAACAACATGATGATATTGGGAATCATCATTATCAGGGCAACGACGGAAGCATTGGTCCGGATAAAATTATAGCCAAGGAATGAATAAAGAATTGTCGGAATTGTCTCAAATGTCGGCGTGCCGATAATGAAGGTCAGGTTGAATTCCTCAATGCTGGTCGTGAAGACAAAGACGATGCCTGACAAAAGCCCCGGCC
>JAJFUL010000024.1 GCA_021372425.1 Spirochaetaceae bacterium | reverse complement strand
AAGGAATTCGTCGTTTTCGTCGGTCCTTCGGGCTGCGGAAAGACGACAACCCTGCGGATGATCGCCGGATTGGAGGACATTACTGAAGGCGAGCTTTACATCGATGGTAAGCTCGTCAACGATATGCCACCAAAAGATCGCGATATCGCGATGGTTTTCCAGAATTATGCGCTGTATCCACACATGTCCGTCTATGACAACATGGCTTTCGGCCTAAAGATCCGGAAGCTGCCCAAGGCTCAGATCGATGAGCGCGTAAAGGAAGCCGCGAGGATCCTCGACATCGAAAAACTTCTCGACAGGAAGCCCAAACAGCTTTCCGGCGGCCAGCGCCAGCGCGTCGCGGTAGGAAGGGCCATCGTCCGCAAGCCGAAAGTCTTCCTTTTCGACGAGCCGCTCTCCAACCTCGATGCCAAGCTGCGCGTGCAGATGCGCGCCGAACTGATCGAGCTGCACAACAAGCTCCAGGCGACCATGATTTACGTAACGCACGATCAGGTCGAAGCCATGACTATGGGCGACCAGATCGTCGTCATGAAGGATGGCCAGATCCAGCAGATCGGCTCGCCGCTCTATCTGTATAACAACCCCACCAACAAATTTGTGGCCGGCTTCATTGGCTCGCCCCCCATGAACTTCCTCAATACGAAGGTCATCGAAGAGGATGGCAATATTTTCATTGACGAGGGGTCTTTCAAGATTGCGCCGGCAGAAGAGCATCTGCAATTGCTGAAGCCCTATGTCGGCAAGGAAGTCTACTTTGGCATCCGCCCCGAGGACTTGCCAATCGCCGAACCGGAGGACAAGAACACTTTTTCCTGTAAGGTGGTTCTGGTTGAACCGCTGGGCTCCGAAATCCATCTGCAGGCTTCAACGCCGACCCAGACCATGATTTCCCGCGTCCCGCCCCATCATCTCTACAAGTTGGGCGAAAAGGTAACCTTCACGCCGCTGATGGACAAGGCGATTTATTTCGACAAGGAAACAGAGAAGAGCATCCTGCCGGTCAAGTGGAACGAACAGGAAGGCTGAGGAGACGGGCATACGTATTGATTCCCTTGTCTCTGCGGGACTGATTTATCCAGTTGATCCCCGCTTCCCCGGGGCTGCCTGCATGGCCATAGACCAGGGCAGGGTAATCGCTCTGGGGAAGAAAGACGAGCTTGCCGAGGCTTATACGCCCCGGCACAGGCTCGATTTTGGAAATGTCTTCATCTACCCTGGTTTCATCGATCCACACTGTCATTTCATGGATTATGGTTATCTCCTGCAGGAAGCGAACCTCTATGGCTCTGGATCATGGGGTGAGGCCGTCAGCAGGCTTGTTGCCCACCAGCAGCGCTCTCCCCAGCCCTGGGTAAAAGGGCGGGGATGGGACCAAAATCTCTGGAAGATGCAGGAATTCCCTGACAAAACATTGCTGGACAAAGCATTTCCCCATACTCCCGTCATCATGCGCCGGGTGGATAGCCACGCGGCAATGGTGAACGAGAAGGCGCTCTCCCTGGCCGGGATCGATGTGAATACGCAGGTCGAAGGCGGCCTTGCAGTCAAACGGGACGGAAAATTGACGGGGCTTCTCCTCGACAACGCGATCTCCCTCGTCAGCAAGGTGATTCCCCTTCCAAATGAATACACAAAACGCAAGGCAATCCGCGAAGCCGAAAAAGCCTGCTTCGGTGTCGGCCTGACTTCAGTATCCAATGCCGGCACGAAGACCGAAGATGTCGAGCTGTTCCAGCGGATGCAGGCTGAAGATGCAATGACAATTCGGATATATGTCATGATGGAAGCCAGCGGGACGAACCTGGGGCTTTTCGCGCCACAGGGGCCGATCGTCACCGACCGCATGAGTATACGTTCCTTCAAGCTGTATGCCGATGGAGCGCTTGGTTCACGCGGCGCCCACCTCCTGGAACCTTATGCTGACGACCCCGAAAGCTGCGGCCTGCAGACCCTGGACCCTGCCGAGCTGCGCCGCGTGTGTGGCATTGCGAAAGCGCATGGCTTTCAAGTGAATGTCCACGCGATTGGCGATGCTGCGGTGCGCATGGTGCTCGATGTCTATGAGGAATTCCTGGAACCCTGCAATGACCTGCGCTGGAGGATCGAGCATGCGCAGATCGTCCAGCCAGACGACATTCCGCGCTTTGGCAGGCTTTCCGTAATACCTTCGATCCAGACAACGCACGCCACTTCCGACATGAAATGGGTCTCGGCCCGTCTGGGACCCGCCCGGATGATGCGGGCATATCCATATCGAGCCCTCCTCGAGCAGAACGGCTGGCTCCCGAACGGCAGCGATTTCCCCATTGAGCGCATTGAACCACTTCGGGGGTTCTGTTCGGCTGTCACCAAGAAAAACGATGAGGGGGAGCCTGAAGGCGGATTCCAACCCGAAAATGCGTTGACCCGCGATGAAGCGCTCAAGGCTATGACAATCTGGGCTGCGCGCGCCAATTTCGAGGAGGACAGCCGGGGAAGCCTCACTCCAGGGAAATGGGCTGATTTTACGGTGCTGGATACCGACCTGATGAGCGCCTCCGAAGAAGCCTTGCGGCAATCCAAGGTCATCGCCACGGCTTCGGCGGGGACCCTCGTTCATCAGCAGTGACCGTCGCCGGGCATCAACAGAAAGGGCCGCGCATTTGCGCGGCCCTTTCAAGCGGGATATAGATTTATTCTTCGGTTTTTGTATCTTTCTTGGCCCTCTTTTCGGCTCTTTTTTCCTTGAGTGTCTTTTGCGGCTTCTTTTTCTCGGTTGACTTCGGTTTGTCCTGCGATTTCATATGATACCTCCATTAGGATAAAAATTGCCATTCAAAAATGATACTACCGTTCACCATAGTATCGTCACAAGAAGCAGTTTATATAACGATTTCCATGCATTTTCAATCGGCAGGCCCTCATTCGGGCTTGGGCTCTGGCTCTCCTTTTTTGACTTTGCTCATGACAAGGAACGCAGCCAGCATGCAGATTGCGCTGAACAGGTACATGCTCCGGTATCCGAACCAGTCGATCAGCGCTCCTGTGACAATAGGTGCAACAATTGCAGCCGACTGGCTTGCCGTATAGTAGAGACCTGTGTAGACGCCGATGGTGCCCCAGCTGGCCATCTGCCACAGCATGGGGAAGGAGTTGGTGACAATCGAAACCCAGAACATGCCAAACAGGAACATGATGCCCCAGAATGTGTAGAGCTGGCCCTTTGGAGAAAGCCCGGCGGTTAGCGGTTGATGGAAGAACAGGAGCACCATCAAGACGGCGATGACGCCCAGGCTGAACCTGATCGTCTTCTTGCGCCCGTGTTTGTGAGCAAAATACCCAGAGGGGGCTGCAAAAATTGCATAGGCAATGCCAACCATCCCTGCGGCAAGCGTCGCCTGGCCGGATGAAGTTTTGAGCACATCGACGGAATATTTACCGATAAACGGCAGAACTCCCTGATAACCGAGAAACCACAAAAAAAGCGACAGGAGGATGTAGAGGGCACTTTTGTCGGATTGGGATGCCACAGCCTTAAAGCTTGCAAATAATGGCTCTTTTTTTTCGGTTTTGGTGTTTTGAGGGTTTTTCTTTTCCTTAACAAAGCAGACAAGGAGAATAACTGCAACCACAACCAAAATTCCTACGAGAATGAAGGGAAGTTTTCCTTTTGTGGAACCAAAAATCGGCAAGGTCATGCCGACATCCATAAGGCGTGCGAAGACAAGTGAACTGACAACCGAAGCGATACCGCCCATCGTGTTTATGATGCCGTTGGCTTCGGAACGGTAATCCGCGGGAATAATATCAGGCATCAGCGCCACAACGGGACCATAAGCCGCTTGTTTCGTGATGTTGAGGCAGCAGATTATCGCGATGAGGGCTCCAAGCGAAGCTCCCGCCGCGTAGGGCAGCGCACCGAAAAACACGGCGCACAAAGGCAGAAGCGAAACGATGTAGGGCATTCTCCTGCCGATCCTGGTGTGGGTCCTGTCGGACATGGCGCTGACGACAGGAATCAGGAAGAGCGCCAGCAAATTGTCGATCGTCATGATCAGGCCGATCAGAGTCATGGATGACATATACTTGCCCAGGAAAATGGGCACATAGGTATCGTAAGGCACACCCATGAGGCTTATGGTGAAAAACCCGAATCCGATGAGAAATGTCAAACCCAGATATGGCTTGAAGCCTTTCTTGTCGCTGCTCATCGTTCCTCCCTTCATTATTCGATATTGTCAATACATACTACACCATAGGGCCTGATTCGCAAAGGAAAAACTGATTCCGCGCCGAAAAAGCCTTTCATTCTTTCCACGTAGAGCTCGAGTTTCCCGGAGGGTACATAGACCTGGATCGTACCGGCGAAACCTCCGCCGTGGACCCGGCATGCCCCTTTGCCGCCTGTCTCATGCCTGATGAAATCCTCGGTCAGGGCAAGCGCGATGCAGAGCCCCTGATCCCGGGGAGCACTGCATGGATAGAGATTCTGCAGGTATTTCCAGCTTGATTCGCCCGATTCGCAGACAACAGAGAGGTATTTTTCGACATCCTTTTCAAGGATCTCCCTGGTCAACCTGGCCGGACGCTCATTTTCAGTGATGAAATGATAGGCGCGCAGGAAGGCCCTGTCTCCGCATTCCTTCCTGATTTCAGGCATGTTTCTGGCAAGATCTTCCACGGTCAAACCCCGCAGGGTATCCTTTCCGAAAACCCGGGCTACTGCCTTCATTTCGGCCGGTATGTCGCGATAGTCCTCGGTGAGGTCGGCATGGCTTCCGCCTGAGTTGACTATCAGCAATGAATAGCCGAATTGCTGCAGGTCGAAGGAAAAAAGCTGGATGCACGGATCCTGCGGATTGCCGAAATCTATGGCGGCAATATTGCCAAGGGCGCAGGCCATCTGATCCATGAGCCCGCATGGCTTGCCGAAATGGTTATTCTCAGCGTACTGGCCTATTGTGGCAATTTCGGAGGGAGACAGGGCGATCCCCGCACAATCCGAAAGGATGCAGCCAATCAGCACCTCGAAAGATGCCGAACTTGAAAGGCCCGAGCCAGGGGGGACATTCGACTGGATGTACGCGGAGAAGCCGTGAAGGCTCGAGGATTTACCGGCTTTGGCTGCGGCCTTCCTGATTCCATCAGCTATGCCCCTGACCAGGGCTTGCGATTGTCCCCTTTCATCAGGGTGCATGCTGCCATCCGCG
The DNA here is from genome assembly GCA_021372425.1 of Spirochaetaceae bacterium. Taxonomy (GTDB): domain Bacteria; phylum Spirochaetota; class Spirochaetia; order Treponematales; family Rectinemataceae; genus JAFIHQ01. The sequence continues at coordinate 320 of JAJFUL010000024.1, read as the reverse complement.
ATGTCGACCTCGAATTCACCAAAGCCTTCAGAGGCGATATGGACAATCGTGTCGGGGCGCGGGGCTGCGACAGCAGCCATGTCCATCTGAATGGCCGCGGCCAGCACCTTCCCGTGATTGTGGTCTGTGTGGTTGCCGCAGAGTTCCGTCCGGCCTGGAGAAGAATAGAAACGCAAATGGCTGGCCGCGGCGAACTCGGGGAAGGTCAGGCGGAAGCTGGCCGCCAGATTTCCATAGCGTTCGGCTTGTGCGGTGGCATCTTCGTCCCCATAAAGCTGGCGGAGATTGGCAATTCGGGGGACCAGGCGGGGAACCTCGAG
>JAJFUL010000006.1 GCA_021372425.1 Spirochaetaceae bacterium | reverse complement strand
GGGTCGGGCGCTCTTCAATACGCGAGACGATCAAAGTATTCAATTATCTTGGAATATTGGAATCAAAATCTGCAAAAGGCACTTTTGTCGGATCACGTTCTTCCATCTCGAGGGAGGCTCTGACCTGGGCGCTGCTCCTGGGCCAGGATGACATCGAGATGGTCATAGACCTCCGCGGCGCCATCGAAATCTGGTGCTTCCTCCAGCTCACCATCCGCTTCCGCGACACTCCAGACTCCACAAAAGACATTCTCGCGGACCTTAACACCATCCTTGGAGCAATGAGCCAAGCCATAGAAACAAGAAATCAGGCTGCAGTAATACAGGCCGACTACGACTTCCACCGACGAATAATTGTGGGCGTTTCTAACCAGCTTTTCGTCGATTTCTATGATATGCTCCGCTCCTTCCTGTTCAAAGAAATAGAAAAGTCCCAGAATCAGTACGATGACCGGTCGAAAATCCTTGACGAGCACAAAGAACTTCTGGCTGCCATGATGTCAGGCGATCTGGAGAAATCGGCAAACACCTACATGGCGCACATCAGCAACATCAAGGATCTGCTTGAGTATAAAATACCAGCCTATAGAACCGATAATAGTCACGGAGACATGGTCAAGGTCAACAAGAAGCCATGATCGCATTTACTGACCCGACAACAAGACAGCGCATACATACATAACTGTTCCGATAACTTCCTCCAAAGTTTGCGTTGACACCACCAAAGTTCCCTCTTACCATGAGCCAGCAATAGTACTGGCCAAAGCAGGCACGCCGGATTTTCGATGCACCGCGCAGACTGATCTTTTGGGCAAAGAGGTTTACAACTGTATGTCATTTCTGGGAAGTCTGGGCATAGGCCAATGGGCAGCATTGATGATAACGGCCATTCTTGTCGGATTCACGAAAGCAGGCCTCGAGGGAGCGTCGATCATTGCGATCCCTATCATGGCAGGAGCATTCGGAGCACGTCAGTCATCTGCCATTATCATGGGTATCATGGTGGTGTCTGATTTGGCTGCATTATGGAAATATCACTCGCACGTCAACCTGAAAATCCTGCTTCGGACCTTGCCGCCTGCAATCATGGGAATAGCCCTTGGAACTATTGTCGGCAAGAAAATGCCGGAGGGAACCTTTAAAGTCGTGGTCGGCATACTGATCATGGTCAGCGCCGTCCTGATGCTCATCCAGGAGTCGCGCAGAGGCGGTTTCGTCCTGCCCGAACGCTGGTACATAGCCGTTCCCCTTGGAATGCTTGCCGGCTTTTCAAGCATGGTTGGAAATGCAGGAGGGCCTATCTTCGGATTGTTCATGCTCTCCAGCGGCCTGCTCAAGAACAGCCTGATCGGAACGACCACCTGGTTTTTCGCCATCATCAACGGCATACGATTGCCGCTTAATATCTTTGTCTGGCATACATTCACTCTATCAACGCTGAAGCTTGTCCTGGCCGCAGCTCCGCTTGCGCTCATCTCGGTCCTTGCAGGCGCCAGGCTGGTCCAGAAAATTCCGGAAAAGCCCTACCGTTATTTCCGCCTGGCTGCCGTGGCGGTCGGTGGAATCTACCTTCTGTTGGGATAAGTGCAGCCCGCTGATTGCCCGGGGATCCAGCCTAGACGATGACGAGGCCCGCTGACAATAACGTGGTCATGACATCTGGCGGCAGCGCAAGCTCGGCTTCAAGCTCCGCATAGGGCTTGCCCCGGGCGTCAAGCTCCGGCGAAGAGAGTATCCTTGAAGCGGCGTTTGCGGCAGCCTCTGGAAGTTCCGCCGACTGCAGTTCTCCGCGGTACACCCAGGTCAGGGTGGACCGACCACGGCCGGCAGGCTTGACGGCCGGCAGGCCCGCTATCCAGTGCGCTTCGGAATTGGTCGCAGGATGAATATCGTCGAGACTCTCCCCGGCTGTCGCGATGAGCGATTCCACGAAACCGGGCGAAAGGGATGTGCGGGGAGCAGCCCGCCCGAACCAGGCCGAGACAGGCTTATCCAGATCGATGCCTTTCATCCAGGCGTCGAGGGATGCTGCGAGTGGAGCGTCGAAGCGATCGAAAGTCGATTCACCCTGAAAGGAGAGATCATTGTTCGCGAAGCTCCACGGCTTGTCCAGGGGCACAAGCCCGGGCCGCTTGCCGTCCTTCCATTCGCGATACATGCATGAGTGACGCGTGAGCACGAAGCGGTGCCAGAAGGCCGAATCCACGAGCCCCGCGGCGAAAAGCTGGCGACAGAATTCCGCCGAATCGACGATGTCGGCCGTGCCCTGCCCCGGAAATCCATAGATAAGGTAGGTGTGCACGAGGAGCCCCGCGCGCCTCATTGCCACAAGGGTCCGGACCAGGCTCGCCAGACCGAAGCCCTTGCCCGTCATCTCGAGGCCGCGCTCGGTCGCAATTTCGATCCCGCCGGAGACAGCGACGAGGCCCGATGCAGCGAGGAATTCGCAACGTCCCTGCGTCCATGAGGAATCGAAGCGCACATTACCCCAGAACGAGAATGGCTTGCCCTGGGTGTGAATGCCGGTCGAGGCTTGAGACTGGGCGCGGGTGGTCCGCTCCCTGTAGGTCCGCGCCCGGTTGGCACGCGCGAAGTCGAGCAGTGCCGCCATGGGCATCGCCTCGTCCACGAAATGGATCCCGGTCAGGCCGCTCCGGGCGCTCGCTGTATCGGCCGCGGCCAGGAGCGCCCCTGTATTCGACGTGGCGAAATCACGCACATACTCGAGTTGTGTGTCGCAGAAGGTGCAGCGATGCCAGTAACAACCATGCGCAAGGCTGTACTTGAGCCACGGCGTATCCGACCAGAGCCTGTGCATGGAGTTTTCCGAATCCACAACCCTGAGATAGGCGCCGAAATCGGCACTCTGATAATCGGGGAAAACTCCAACCGTGGCTTCGCGCTCGAAGCGCTTGTAGTGGTCATAGTCAGGGCATTGCAGAATGATGCGTTTCTCTCCCGACTCCTCGCAGGCCGAGTCGCCCTCGGGGAAGCCTTCCACAAGGAGAGCGCTATCTGCGCGGCGGACCATCGTTTTGTAGAGCCCGCTGGCTCCCTGGTCGATGATTGATGTGATGCTCCCGTAGCCTGCGTCGAATGAAAGATAATCGCAGAAGTCAAAAATGCCCGTATCGCGAAGGCCTCGCAGTTCCGTGGAGACGTAGCCGCCGCCAAAGACGATGCGCGGTATAGGTGGCATTTGCGGCGCACCCGGAACAGATGGCGTTAGCTGTGTGCCTCGCGCAGTTGTGCTTTGCGCAGTTGTGCTTTGCGCGTCAGCGGCACCGGTTTCGCCAAAAGCTTTTCGCGCAGTCCTGGCGCAGGCAAGGGCGCCGATCAGGCAGCCAGGGAAGGGTATCGTGACCAAAATGAAATCGATGGGCTCGACAGCGGCTTCGGCAACCCGTGCCGCCCAGAATTCTTTCAGCATCGGCTCATAGAATTCCATCATGAGCCAGGACGAGTCGAGCGCGGAGCGCACCTCGCCGAAGTCTGCGCGGCTCGAAGCGATGCGCTCGGCATAGCGGACAGTACCGAAAGCCGGGTCCAGCGTATAGGTTATGAAATCGCCCAGGTCATCGAGAATTTGCGTCGCGAGCGATCGTGCTTCGTCAGGATCGATCCGTCCGCCGCGCTCAGCAAGAAAAGCCTCGGTACGCGCACCTTGCGGCAGCTCAACCGCCGAAGCCAGCCGGTGCGCCATTCCAGGGTCACTGCCTGCGAGGAAATCGACAAGACCGTCGATCCACTCAATGTAAAGGCGTTCGTAGGAAAAATACCGCTCGATCTGCCGCTGTGTCTCTTCATCCATGCCCGCCGCACGACTTCTGTCTTTGTTTTTGCCTCCGCCTTTGGCGCTCATCGCGGCTCTATCGTCCATCGCAGCGTGTGCATCGGCGAATACTTTCGCGAGTCCTTTGCTGGAAAATATCCCGCGGTACAACTCGATCGAATGGTCGAAGGAGACGGCGGAATCACCCCGCCTGCGCAGGAACGCTTCGAGATAGTGGACCGCAGGGTACGGCGCATTGAGCTGCGTGAACGGCGGCTGGATCAGGATGGCTTTCACCAGCCCAGTATAGCGAGTCTGGGGCAGGCGAGAAAAGCTAAAAACCCACGTAAAGCAGCCCGATGATCGAAAGCGACACCGATATGCACACTGAATCCTTCGCCAAAAACGGATCCCGCTTTTGCTATTGGAGAAACCCATTCCGCATTCTACAATAGTAAATGAAGCGCTGCCTCTCGGACCCGGGATGCTCAAGCGTCATCGACAGAAGCGCGGTACTGGCAAGGGAGGGCTGTTTTGCAGGCTGACACAGGGCAAACAGAGGAGAATTATCGGCTCCTGGCCGAAAATTCCAGCGACCTCATTGTAAGACTCTCGATAGAGGGCATTTGCGAGTATGTCTCCCCCGCATGTGAAACGCTGCTCGGTTATTCACCGAAGGAGCTGCATGGCCGCCAAGCCTTCGACTTCATCCACCCGATGGATAAGCGGACAATTGCAGCCGCCATCGAACCGGAAATCCTTTTCCAGTCCCACAAGTCAGTACTATGCAGGCTCAGGCGCAAAAATGGATTCTACGGTTGGTTTGAAGCCACTTTCCGCTTTTTCTCCAATGTGGAGACTAAAGAGCTGCAGGCGGTCGTGGTCGTGCGCGATGTCGGAACCCGCATCAGGGCAGAGCGTTTCGAGACAGTCCGCCACGCTATTATGGAGATCAGGGCTTCGGATAACAGCCTTGAAGCGGAATTACCACAGTTGCTCAATGTAATATGCTCGACCCTTCAATGGGAAATAGGGCAGATCTGGCTGGTCGACGAGGGCGCGATGGTGCTTCGGCAAACAAGCAGCTGGTACCTCAAATCGGCAAGCCTGGCGCGGATTGCCGATGCATCGGCCAAAATGGCACTCGCCCCGGGCGTCGGGCTTCCCGGCACAATCTGGAGTAAGGGTGAGGTTTATCTGATCGATGACATCGCTTCGATCCAGTCCCTCGTGCTGAGGCAGTATTACCGGGACGCCAGGATTAAATCCGCGATCGGATCACCACTTGTAGACGGACCGCGCGTCTATGGCGTGATCCTTTTCATGAGCCGGAGGCAAATCCAGCACAACACGGGCTTGCTCGACATGATTGCAGGTGCAGGCTACGAGCTGGGGGAATTCATCACCAAGCAGCGCGCTCGCGCAGAGTACAGAGCCGAGTACGAAAAGCGCGGGGTCCAGGTACTGGAAAAAACAGATAGGGTAAGGATCCTTCAGGACGAAGTGAGCCGCCGTCAGCGTCTCGAGCAGGACCTTATCCTGGCTGCCGAAGTTCAGCGAAGCCTTCTCCCTGTCACCAGTCCAAGTCTGACTTCTTTTGAACTTGCATCCGCTGCCTTCCCCGCCCGTTACATAAGCGGGGATTTCTATGATTTTTTCTCGCCCGAACATTCCGTGCTGGATATCATTATCGCTGATGTGTCAGGCAAAGGCATCGCGGCGGCACTCATGACGTCGGCATCGAGAGCCCTCTTCCGTTCCGGAATCGATGCAGACAAAAACCCTGCCGAAAAGCTCAAGAAAATGAACTTTGCTCTGTACCCGGATTGCGACAGGACGGAAATGTTCCTCACGGCCCAGATTGTACGCCTCGATCTGGAGCGCGGGACGGCCATATTCTCATCTGCCGGCCATACCGAGGCCTTGTGCTATCGGCACTTGGAAAAGAAATGCATTTGCCTGGCGTCCACGGCCATCCCACTCGGCATAATCGGAGACATCGATGTCGGGGAACTGAACCTCGACTTCCTTCCCGGGGATTTCCTCATACTGTACAGCGATGGGGTAACCGAAGCCATGAATTGTTCGGGTGAGCTTTTTGGCATTGCACGGCTCATCGATATCGTGCAACACATGGCCGATGCTTCGGCGTCTGAACTCGTGAGCATGGTACTGTCGGGAGTCAGGGAATTTTCAGGCAGCGAGCCCCTGGCGGATGACCTGACGCTGATTGCTCTCAAGGCGACCCCCAGGACCTTCTCCATGGAAACGAAAGCATGCTTGGAGTATCTCGACTCGACCATGGCCTTCGTTCGCGAATCCGTACTGCCCTGCGGCGCAGGGATTGCGGATGATATAGAGCTGGTGGCATCGGAGCTGTTCACGAATGCCGCTATCCACGGACGGGGCGACAATAAACAGGATGGCAGCGCGAGTCCAGGCGATCGTGCGGTAATAACGCCCGAAGACGAAGGCCTCAGGCTGGATATCTGCATCAGGATAGAGTCCAGCAAGATTCTGATCGACCTGTTCTATTTTGGGGAATTCTTTGATCCGCGCCTGTGGCGGGGTGCACTCCCCGAACCGGAAGAAGAAGGCGGGCGCGGCATTCACATTATTCGAGCGCTTGCGGATGGACTCTCCTATGCGCACGGTAAAGAAGCCCTCCCCGCGAGAAGAACATGCGGGATCGAGGATGGTGCCATCGACCCAACGCTGCTGAATCATCTGCATGTCGAAAAATCAATGACAAAGGGGAATTGCAGTGAAAAAATCGAAACACCCTAAGGCAAGACTCATGCTTTCCCGTACCATAGGGGTGATGGCAATAGCCCTGGGGTTGAACTATATCATTTGGCGCTACGCATATAGCTTGAACATGAACGCCCTCTGGTTCGCAATTCCGATGGTGATTGCGGAGACTTACGGAATTATCGATATGTTGCTCTTCG
>JAJFUL010000079.1 GCA_021372425.1 Spirochaetaceae bacterium | reverse complement strand
CGTTTTCCGGTCCAAGGACGATGAAGTCGTTGTACATGACATCACGGCGTTCCGAGCCATAGCCAGCCGCCATGAAGGCATCCTCGAGGGATCGGGCATGTACGAGCACGATATCGCAATCTCCATTCTCGGCGATCTTGAGCGAGGCGCCAGTTCCCACAGCGATGACATCCACTTTGTAACCGCTCTGCTTCTCGAATACGGGAAGCATCCATGCCAGCAGGCCGGACTGTTCGGTCGAAGTCGTGGTGGCCAGCCTGATGCGCTGATTCTGCGACCATGCCGAGGGGACAGTGCCAAACACCAATCCCGCAACAACCATGAAGATGATGCTGATTCTGGATTTCATTTCGTACTCCTTTCCACGATTCGGAGTTTTTACAGCATAGATGCGCCGCTGCCTCACGTCAAGGGAAACTGGCTCCGCACAAAAATTGAAACGAGCCATTTCCTGTACAGGCAGGGATTGCGCAGGCCTTGTAAAAAGCTCGGCGCTCCTCCATCATGATGACGAAATGCACAGGCTGTTTCTTGCCCTCAACCTTGAGGATACGACAAAGAAGCTCCTCGCCGAGTATGCCCGGTCCATCCGACCCGTCTTTGGGCCCTGCAGGCTAAGCTGGGTCTCTCCCGAGATTTATCACCTCACGCTTTATTTTTTTGGAGAAGTCGATGATGCGGCGCTTGTTTCCATCGCTGCTGCCTTTGTGGGTATAGAAGGAAAATGCGCTGCGCCTCTTCTTTCTTCACAAGGCGCCATATTCCTGCCAAACCGCAGGAACCCGCGTACCTGTTGTGTCGGGTTTTCGGCCGAGCCGCAAGGCAGTATCGATTTGATCGTGGAGGCGGCCCGCCGGGCGGCAAAACCTGCCGGCCTCCCCGTTGACAATCGGCCATGGGCCCCTCACCTGAGCCTCGCAAGGATCAAGTCGGCGCCATGCGGTTTCAGCGTTGAGCTGCCGCCCGCCCAGCCCCTTGCCTTCATGCCATGCAGTTTTGATTTGATGGAATCGGTGCTTCTGCCCGGCGGGCCGCGCTACAGCATCGTCAGGAAGTATGCATTTGCCGACCGTGAAAGCTGAATGCAAAATGCCCGCACTGCCTGAATGACAGTTGCCGGTCGCGCTTTCTTCGACGATCAGGCCGGAACGATTACATTGTAGAGGTCTTTCACAACCTCGAGCGTCAGCGGAAAATCGCAATGCGCCAGCGGATGAATCTCACCATCGCACTGAAGCAGTATGGGCTGGTCGTAATCAACCTCGACTTTCGAAGCTAAGAAGCTCTCAGCTTCAGGGAAGCCCTGGTAGCTGCCCTTCTCGATCGGCGTCTTGATCATCATCTTCCTGAGCAGGCTTGTCTGCGAAAGGAGGAGCGCGTTGTCCGGCCCAGGCAGAATGCGCTTGTTGGAGCCATACTGGCGGAACCCGGAAGCGCCGAAAGCGAGAAAAAGTCTGGCCTTGGTCTCGTCGGAAACAAGCTTCCCGTCGTTGTCCCAGACTTTCGTATGCATTGGGACTACTCTGTATACCTTATCATAGAGGATTGTCGCCACGTCGACCCAGAATTTGTAGGAATCGCCGGGGAACCTGGCTTTCAGCCTGTTTGTCATTTCTGCAACATAGGCATCCAGGCCGAGACTTGCAATATTGAAGGCATAGAGGGGCAACTGCCCACCTTCATCGGAAGGAGTCACATGAACCGCGGGGCGGCGTTCCAGCTTGACGTTCCTGAAAAAGCGTCCCAATGCGGTTACCAGGTCGCGTCCCTCCGAGCCATCGTTGCCGGTTCCCATGGGCAAGCGCAGAATCGCGAAGCGGTCCTTTTCGGATTCAGGCAGACAGGCAAGACGCTCGGCCGTTTCCAGACTCGTACCATCACCGCCCGCTGTCATGATGAGGTGACGGGAATCCTTGCCATTGGCCTCGGAGCGTTCGAGGAGGCGCTGCATTATGGCTGCAGCATGGCCTCCCCTTTCGGTCAGGTGAAGCCGGACTGACAGCGGCTCCTGCCGTTTCTCGAAGCTGAGAGCTTTGTCCACAAGCGATTTCATCTCGCTGCGGCGCTTCTTCGAAAAGTTCTTCAGCTTGAATCCGCCAGCCTTTGGATTCGCGATTATATCGACTGTCAGACTGCATCCGGGAAACACATGAGAATGGGACAGGATTGTCTGTATGCCATCCGCCAATTCTTCTGGGCGCATGGGGACAGAATATGCCGCTTCTCAAGAGCTGTCCACAGGGGGCAGACTGACAGGCCGGAAAATCATTCTTCCGATATTTCCTCTTCTCCGACCTGCCCATTTTTCCCGTTTTTGGGGATCTTCACATTGATCTCGTCGATGGCCTTGAAGATAAATTCACGGTCTTCGCCTTCAAAACCGAGACGCGGAATCAGCCTCGAGAAGAAATTCTGCACAAAATGCTCCATCCGCGATACTTGATCGACATACTCAGACTCATGGTTGAGGTACATGACGGTGCAGGGAAGTGGCTTGTTGTAACTCCCTATTACCTTGAAACCCAGTTTCTCATACATCTTGATGAGCTTGGTTTCGTCGCTGAAAACATCGAGGAATACTCTGTTCACACCACGGCCGCGCAGGTAGAGATACGACAGCACCATCAGGCTGAAGGGCACGATGCTTCCCCTTTCTTCCTTGGTGATGGCCAGTCGGTCGATTTCGGCATAAGCTGTCCCATCCATGTATGAGGAAAGATCGAAGTTGCCCTGTATCGGGATGGCCTTCTCAACATCGCTGAGATGGAGTGTCGTCGTGCCTACAGGCTGAAGGCCTTTGTAAGCCAGAAGATGGAAAGCACTCTCGTCTTCGCTGCGGTGGATAGTCTCTTCGAGGTAGCCTTTCTCGCCTACCAGAATCTTTCTTTGCAGGTAGAAGCTATCCTCGACCTGTCGACGATCCGTCGCGTGGACGAAACTGATCCTGTTCTGATCCATGTTGGCGACAGGAAGCACGATCTTGAACAGCGTCCCTTCTCCTTCCTTGGAATCCAGAGTGATCCTTCCACCCAGTTTCGACACAATGTGATAGGCGATGCTCAAGCCCAGGCCTGTGCCCGCCCCCGGCTCCTTGGTGGTGAAGAAGGGGTTAAAGACGCTGTCGATGTTCTGTTTCTTGATTCCGACGCCATTATCCTGCACCATCGCGATGATATCGGACTCCTCCTGCTTAACGGCCAGCGTCAGGATGCCATCGCCGTTCATCGCCTGGACTGCGTTCACTATCAGGTTGAGGAAAACCTGCTGCAACTCGGTGGCATTTGCCTGCACGGAATCAGTCTGTCCATAGTTCTTCCATACGGTGATCGAGCTGAAATCCATCCCGCGCATCGCCATCTTGAGCGAGTTCTCCATGATGGTGACGATATTGACCAGGTCGGGAACGCTTTTCGTCTTTCGGGAATAGGTCGTGAGCTCGCTTATTACTTCGGCCGCGTTCTGTGCGTAGCGGATGATGTCCTGGGTATACTCCCGAAGCCTGCTCTCTTCCTTTATCTCAGGAAGCATGAGATCCGCCGTTCCAAGGATCGCGCCCAGGGGGTTGTTGATTTCATGAGCGATTCCCGACACGAGCGTACCGATGCCTGCCATCTTTTCGGACTGGATCAGCTCATCCTGCAGCGTCTTCTGCTTGGTTACGTCCTGGAAGAACTCGAGGAAGATGGGTGTCGAATTCTTCGGCACTGTTATGGGATAAAAATTGAGCTGGAAGGTCAAAAGGCCTTTGACATCCTGTCGCTCCGAACTGAAAGGCAGCCGGGTATGCAAGCAATCCTGGGCCAGACACTCGAGACAGGGCCTGTCCCTGTTGAAGAACATCTTATAGCATTTGCTGCCGATCAACTCCTGGCCCGTCTGCTCGAAATAGCGGCTGGCCGCGTAGTTGGCCTCTATGATGTTGTAATTGATATCCTGGATGGTTATTGGCGTCGTGATGCCGTTGAAGAAAGCCTCCAGCTTGTTGCGGCTCACTTCAAGCTGGTTGTTGATGCTCTGCAGCCGTCTCTGCTGCTGCCTGAGTCTTTCGAAGCTGATCGCGTTTTCCAAAGCGACGGAGCACTGTACCGCAAGCATTTGCAGCATTTCCATGTCGGATTGGTTGTAATAGTCCTTGTCCAGCTGGGGACCCAGCACGAGGAAACCGTTGAGTCTTTCCTTGAATTTCAGCGGCAGAACGAGCATGGTACTCAGCGTTTCGCTCTGTTCTCCTCTTTCAAGGGTGATCTGCATGGGATTCTGGGGATCGTAGAAATACAGCTCGCCCTTCTTTTCGCGGGTCGGACGCGTCATGAAGTAATGGAGCAGCTCATTGCCTCTCTTCAGGCTGATGGAAAGATCCTGGCCATCGATGGTGCTGCTCCCGAAAGGCAGGCCATTGGCGGCATTAATCTTATAATTCCTGTCATTAAAATCATTTACAAGCATTAATGCCCATTCAAGCCTGAAGGTGGAAGTAACCTTCTCGATCGTAACCTTGCCCAATGTTTCCATGTCCACGATCGATGTGAGACTTTCCGAAAAAAGCCGCAGACTCTTGTAGTAGCTGTTTGACTTGCCTCCATAGAGCCGCTCGACGAAGGATGCAACCGTCGATTTCAATGGGGAAGCGAACACGGAGATTGTGACGCCGAGCACGAGGGACATCAGCATGATCTTGGGAATGGGGATGCTCCTGTCTAAATGGAAGACCGGAATGAAGAAAAACAGGAAGATCAGGGCCAGGGAGAAGGAAAGGAAAAAAACCAGGAAAATGTTGATCACCGCCGACGAGTAGTGAATCAATCTGTATTTGTAGACGGCATAAAATATTATAATTGCATTGACGGTTGTGGCCAGCAGATCGACAGGGTACCTGCCGAGTGGCTTGTAGAGGTTGACGGCAACGCTGACGACCACTATATAGGCACCGGCCAAAAGGAGTCGCAGCGTTTTCCTTTTGAATCTGTTGGTGCAGCTGCGAAATTCCTTTGTCAAAATGTAGATCGAAAGGCCAAAGAAAAAATACAGGATGGAGTAAGCCATCCAGGCTCCCTTCCCCAATTCGTAGTAAAATACTCCCTCCGGACTGAAGCCTGCTTCGGTTACTACTCTGCCCGAGAAATCGAGATAGAGGAGGAAGAAATAGATAAGGTAGCCTGCGACGGAAATGGCGCGATATCGCTTTTTATCGACCCCGAGGAGATTGATCATTGTGCTGAGGAAGGCGACCGGCCCGCCGAACATCCCGACCAGCATCACTTTGTTCCAAATAAGCGGTGTAAAGAGGCCGGTATTGGCATGCATCATGAAGGAACCGAAGCTCCACAGCGCCATGAAGGACATGTAGACCAGGAAGGAGGTATCGACTTTTTCCTTGCGACTGTAAATTCCGAATATTATAAACGGAATATATATACAAAATGCAAATGCCGGGATAAGCGAAGAAAAGTCAAAAACCATGGAGTAACCCCTGCGATATTCACGTAACTAGCAAAAACAACGATACTATATCATAATGGCTTTCGCAATGGTTATTTTTGCAGGTACTGCAGGCTTTCTCCTGCTTTTTGCCGCTGATTTCCTCGACGTGGGGAAGAGCACAGCCAGGAAGGCGCATCGCGCAGCTTCTGCGCTGAGATGGATCGGTTACGGGATGATCGCCCTTGTGCTTGCCTGCATCGCTTTCAGCCCCGGCCCATGGTGGCCATTCAGGCTTTCGGGGAAGGCCGAAACAACTCGCCTGATCCAGCCCGGGGCGGTAGAGGGTCCATTCGGGGTTATCCTTCCCGCACTGTTGTGGATTGCGGCTTGCGTCTCACTTGGAATGCTGGCATGGACCGTCTTCATCGAGATCGGGCTCATAAGAAAAAAGCGGGGACTCGCCCCAAACCAGCTCGTCTCCGAAGGTTCTTACGGCAGATGTCGCCATCCGGGTTTCTGGTGGTTCGTCTCCCTGGCCTTAGCCCTTGGCTTGCTCAGGAGCTTTGCGAGCTATTTAATTACAATTTTTGTCATGATTATGCTTGACCTGTCGCTGATTTATGTTCAAGATAATTTCGTTTTCCCCAAGCTGTTTGCCGGATATGACGAATACAGGAGGCAAGTGCCTTTTCTCATTCCCCATAGAGGAGGAAAAAGGCAGCCGGCCGACGACCGGCAAGGTGGGAACCGCGATCACGATTGAAAAAGGATTTGAGCATGGCTGCAATGCTGCACAGCATTTTGATAATCGATGATGATCCGGCGATCCAAAAGGTCATGTCCCTGGGCCTGGAACGTGCTGGATACACGGTTGGCATCGCCCAGAATGGGCAGGAAGCACTCAATCTGCTTTCGAAAGGCGATTATGATCCAGACTGTATTCTTCTGGACATACGCATGCCCGTCATGACGGGCCAAGTCGCCTTGCCCAAGATTCGCGCCCTGAAACCACTCACACCAGTCATCATGCTTACGGCCTACGATGATCTTTCCATGGGGCTGGAAGCAATGAAAAACGGTGCCTTCGACTATCTAGTCAAGCCGAGCCGCCTGGAACACGTGTTGGAAGTCATCGCAAAAGCCATTCGGTACCGTGACATTGTGAAGGAAAAGGAAGAGCAGGACCAAAAAAACGCCGAGTATCGCGCTTCGCTTGAAAGGAACATGCAGTCCAAAACCCTCGAGCTGAAGGAAACCTACCAGAAGTTGAGGGCGGCTAACATGCAGACGGTCCTGGCATTGGCCGAGACGATCGAAGCCAAGGACAGCTATACTCAGGGCCACTGCGAACGCGTGCGAAATCTTTCGGTACGGATCGCGGAAAAGCTCAGGCTGCCAAATTCGATGATGGAACCCCTGCAATATGCAGCACTTCTTCATGACATAGGAAAAATCGGAATCCCGGAGCGGATTCTCAACAAAAAAGGGCCTCTCGATTCGGAAGAGATCGAGATCATCAAGATGCACCCCATCATTGGGGCGCAGATCCTCTCAATTGTCGAATTCTTCGCACCAGCGATAAATGGCGTCAGGCATCACCACGAGCGCTGGGATGGCACCGGGTATCCCGACGGTGTCGCGGGCGAAAACATCGACCCGCTGGCCAGGATTATCGCTCTGGCCGACACCTTCGATGCGATGGCTACCTCGCGCCCCTATCGGCGGGCAAAACACCTGGATGAGATTCTGGAAGAAATCCAGGCAGAAAGCGGCAGGCAGTTCGCGCCGGATGTAGTCAAGGCTTTTATGGATGGGAAGCTGTATGAGGACTATTTCCCGCCGACAGGCAGCAGTAAGTTCGACTGACCTAACCTGATCGAGGGAATCATCGAGCGCAGTCGGCCAAGTGTCTGCTATCGCTGATCAGAAATAATAGGTAAATTTTCCGGGCACGGTTTCGCCCGTCTTGTTCCAGAACGAAGCGCGCTTGAAGCCATACTCGACAGAGCGGTCAATTTCCGGATCACCCGAGGACTGGAGAATCTGGACATCCTTGAGCTGGTTGTCCTTCGTGATAGTAAAGCCGATGATGATCGGCGAAAGATTCTTCCCCTGCTTGTATTCAGCTTTTGTCATGTCATATTTGCCATCATCGAGAATCGGCCAAATGAGACCACGATTCTCTAGGGGAACCTGCTTCTTCATCACATAGGAATCGCCCTTGAGTTCATAATAGCTGAGGAAATCTCTTTTTCGCTGGGTGGCTGCCTCTGCGGACTGGCGGAGCGCACCTTTTTCATAGACCGAAACGGGCACTGTCGAAGGAAGCGGCATGGAATCGGCAACCGGTACGTAGATATTGTGCCCGACAGTTCCCTTGGAACCGCCAAATGCCGTCTCCATTCCATTACCCTTTTCCGCCTTCCTGACGATGTATGAATTGCCTTCCCCCCACGGAACCATGCCCTGTCCCGGGACGTAGAGGAATTGATTGGCGCCGGTCTGGCCGGATTTGGATGTCCGGGGACCGCTTGGAGCCCAGGGCGATTCCGGTTCCGCGGGAGGCTGGGCTTGCGCTGCAGGCTGCTGCTCTTCGGCTGCGGACACTGTCTGTGTCGATTTTGCAGCAGTTTGTGAGGCCTCTTGATCGGCAGCAGGCGGCTTCGTGTCGACCTGGGAGACCATCTCAAGCGGACTCGTGCGCGTTTCCGGTTGCGCCTGCGGCTGTGGGGCGGTTTGCGCCGGTTTTGCCTGGGCGACCTCGGTCTTGGCTTTTTCCGGAGTTTTCTGGGGCGCTGTTTTTGTGGGCACGGAAGCCTTCGGCAAGGCCGGTGGAGCTGCGGGCGCCTCGACCGTGCTACCTTCCTCGCCGACATCGGATGGATATATCGAACCAAGTCCGGTCTTCAGCTTTTCCGGTCCTGCAAGATTGACGACTACCGTCTTGTTGGACAGCACCAATTCCTCAGGCGGACTCATCAATTGGATGACAAATGCAATCACAAAGATGAGGAGATAGAATGCGGCCGTTAGCACAAAAGACAGAATCCATCGTTTGCGCTCCTGAGTCCCAGCATAATCCAGGGCGAACTTCATCTCGTGGCCTTTTCCTCTCTCGTCATGAGGCTGACATTCTCCACTCCATTTATCCTGAGTTGATCCAATACGGAAATAATCAGCTGGTACGATACT
>JAJFUL010000040.1 GCA_021372425.1 Spirochaetaceae bacterium | reverse complement strand
CCCCGGATAAGAACGTGAACTGTCCCGATGCAACCGCAGCATTTACTCTATCTCCTGAATCCCGGGCTTTGTCATGTTGTGCTGACTTGCCCGGAGACTGAGCCTTGTATGCTGTTTCTGTTCGTCGGCTCATCGTTTTGCACTCCGGCTTCCTTCGGACGGTCTCTCGCGATTCCGCCCTTGCCTTCGGCTAATACTTTTGTTAATGTCTCTTAACTTTGAAACATTAACAGGATTCACGTATAGGGGACTTGCACCCCATAAGTTCACGCCCATGCCGGGCGTACACAAAATCAATACAGCGGACTCGCTACGCTCCCCGCTGATTTCTACGATAGGCACTGTACCTGATCATTTGATCGGTGAGATCAAAATTTAAAGGAGAAGCAATGCCGAAGAAGCAATTCGATCTTTATACGTTCGTTGCTGGGGCTGCCTTGGAAGCCGGCAAACCTTTTCCTATGGAGTGCAACTGTGGAGGGGTCGTGACGATCATGCCACCATTTCAAGACGAATATGTGGTCTGTCCTCGTTGTGAGTCCAAGATAAGGATGCTTGTGATTGAAGGTGATCCCGGTTATATCATCGGAGCTGACCCTGACGGGACACCGAGGTTACTTCCTGTCCAGGGCAGTTCCAAGCCCCATCCGGGCAAGCTTTCTGCAAGCGAACGCGAAGCCATACTTGCACGCGTTCAGGAGCAAATTGAGGCGAAGGATAAGTAGAATGGCAATCCCAGAGGAACAGATCATCTTGGTTGATAGCGAAGGGAAACGTGTCGATCTTGATGCGCTCGTAGAGTGCCTTCGAGAGGAACCAGAGCGGGTTTTGGCAGACGACGAGGTGGGTATTGTTCTCTTCGTAGGCGGACTCGGGATCTACAACCTAAAACCTACTGACAACGGGGAGTTCATAGCACAACCGGTAACCGAGATTTCCCGCCCGCGCTTTTCGACACGCGTACTTCGAAAGCAAATTGGCGCCACCGTTTTGTCTGTCACGTCTGACGCCATTTTCGTTGTTCGAGATGGGGATACATTGAAAAAAGTAAGAGCAGAAAAACTCGAACCCGGCATGATGCTGGCTTCTGGCGAGAAGGTGTATAGATGAACTTCAAGAACGAATTGGAGCGTGATTGTTTCGAAATTGCAGAACGAGCCTTGGGCAGTGGCGTCATAATAGAGCATAATAAAAAAATTCAAATTGAGAGCGCACTTTTTCCAGAAGTCGCCTCATTCAAGGGGCCTCCAGCCAAGGAAGTGGATGTCCTTGTCGCGGAATTAATAGATCAACCTAAGGTTGTGCTTCTCGTAAGCTGCAAGCTTTTTTCGCGGCGAGCGGAACCGGCGCACATACAGGAGTGGTGTGCCGTAGTCCAAGCAATGAACAGGTATTCGAATGGAACTCTTTTTATAGGATTGGTTATCTCTCCTGCAGGATTCACCAGTGGTTGCGAGGCGTGGGCAACCTCTCACAATATCGGTATCGTACCTCCGCTGAAAGGTCGAAATCTTAAATTTAACCAGGATAGTGTGCTTCGGATGTTCGAACGAGTATTAATAGCGTTACGCTCTCGGGTCCGCTTGCAAATTGATGATCTTCGAACCGCACCAGCATTTTTCGATTTTGTCTACCGCCTTGTGTCTGATTTTGAGGGGCATCAGGAAGCTGCGGCAGATGGCCGTTACTTCTTACTCCCACAACGTTGGGCGTCCTCTTTTGGGGAAATGTATTCTGCAATCGTCGGCCGAACTGTTGAGGATATCTGGGCAGTTGATGGGATGACAGTGATGATGCTCTCTGGTGGTGTTATGTTGCTGTTTAGTGAAGATCGCGTATGTTTCGGCCCTGAAACAGAAATTACCAAAGAAACCCCAAAAACTCCTGAGTGTCACAAGAATATCGATATGGAACTCTGTACACTTGAATTTATCAAGGACATCGCAGTCGGCAAATCAGTCACAAGTGCTGGCGACTTCGGCAACTATATTGAGTTTGGTATAGACCAGCGCTTCAATCTTGGGCTCCATAGACTTGGTTTCCATCTCATTTCTACGGAAAACCCGATAGAAACAAATAGGTTATAAAAAAGTATTGAAGAGACAAGGTTGATGAACTCGTAAAAAGTCGAAAAACCTGAAATACGGCTTTGGAGAGTAAATGGGGACATCCTATAATGTTCCCCTTATTTCCTGGGTTGGCGATAAGGGCCAGGTCTGGGTGGCGAATGAGCAAACCGATCGGGAAAAATGGACGGAATTAACCAATGCCGATTTCAGATCTCATGGTGTTAAGAAGCCGTACCTTGCCCCGCCGGGTGCAACAAAGGCAGTCATTTCCCTGAAAGCGGCCACGTGTGTCGAAGGAAAATTGCCCAGGATTTTTGTGGATGATGTTGAATTCGTGGAAGAAAAACAGGGGGAGACAGGGGACGGACTCTCAAGTGCCTTACGAATCAACAACCACGATAAAAAACAAATTGTTTTCTCGCAAAGGCGCAAAGGCCGCAAAGGTTTTCAGTCTTGGCGTCTTTGCGTTTTGGCGAGAAATCTGTTGGTTGTGGTGTCACGTTAGTTAGCCAAAGGAGGCATTTTTATGTTTGAAAATGTTTTGAAAGAGGGAAAGATCGGGAATCTGAAGGTGAAAAACAGATTTGTAATGCCTGCAATGTCCTCCGGTCATAGTGGTAGCGGGGGAAAAGCGGGCGAGAGTGTAATCGAGTATTATGCAGCCCGTGCAAGAGGCGGGTTTGGATTGCTGATTACCGAGTTTGTCTGTATAAGCCCCGAGGGACAGGCGCTGCCGGGACAGATGATGCTTTACTCGGAGGATAATATTCCCGGTTTCAAGGATTTAGCAGACAGGGTGCATAAAGAGGGCGGAAAAATCTTTATGCAAATCCACCATGCGGGACGTCAAACCGCCTCTGCTATCACAGGGATGCAACCAGTCGCGCCATCTGCAATACCGTGTCCCGTGAACATGGAAATACCCAAGGCGCTCACAACGGAAGAAGTATACGAAATAATAGAAAAATTCGGGGATACGGCGGTGAGGGCAAAGAAGGCCGGATTTGACGGGGTGGAAATACATGGCGCGCATGGATATTTAGTTGCGCAATTTTTGTCCAGTTATAGCAACAGACGTATTGATGAATTTGGCGGGGACATATTCGGCAGAGCTAAAATCGGTGTCGACATAATAAAGAAAGTAAAAGAAAGGTGCGGAGCGGACTTCCCCGTTTCATTCAGATTAAGCGGCGAAGAATTGGTGGAAAGCGGCAGAAAAATAAAAGAAACGGTTATAATTGCCAAGCTGCTTGAAGAAGCGGG
>JAJFUL010000349.1 GCA_021372425.1 Spirochaetaceae bacterium | reverse complement strand
CGAAGACGACTACGAAGTCCTGCGCGGCACGGGCATCCCCACGGTCTGTCCGATTGATGCAGAGTGCAGATTCACGAGCGAAGTGCCCGACTACCAGGGACAGTTCGTCAAAGACGCCGACAAGGCCATCATTGAAAGACTCAAGAAAGAGGGAAAGCTGATCAAGAAGGAACAGATTGTCCACGCCTATCCGCATTGTTGGCGCTGCGACAGCCCCCTCATCTACAGGGCGATTTCGAGCTGGTTCGTCAAGATTGAGCCCATCAAGCAGACGATGGTCTCCTCAAACAGGCACATCCGTTGGGTCCCTGCCCACATCCGCGACGGGCGTTTTGGCAAGTGGCTGGAGAACGCCAGGGACTGGGCGGTCAGCCGCAACAGGTACTGGGGCAACCCGCTTCCGATATGGAAATGCGACGATTGCGGCGCAACCATCTGCATCGGTTCGCGTAAAGAGCTCGAAGAAAAGTCGGGTGTGTATCCGCAGGATCTGCACAAGCATTTCGTGGACAAGATCACGATTCCCTGCTCATGCGGCGGAACCATGCACCGGATACCGGAAGTCCTGGATTGCTGGTTCGAATCAGGCTCCATGCCCTATGCCCAGAGTCATTATCCCTTCGAAAACAAGCAGAAGTTCGAAGACAATTTCCCTGCCGACTTCATCTGCGAAGGCCTGGACCAGACCCGTGGATGGTTCTACACACTGACCGTGCTCGCCGCCGCCCTCTTCGACGGCCCTGCCTTCAAGAACTGTGTGGTCAACGGGCTTGTCCTGGCCGAAGACGGCAAGAAGATGTCCAAGTCCCTGCGCAACTACACTGATCCGATGGAAGTCATGAACAAATTCGGCGCGGATGCCTTGCGACTCTTCCTGATGAACAGCGCCGTCATAAAGGGCGAAGACCTCTGCTATTCCGACGAAGGTGTCAAAGACGTGCTCAAGAGCGTGATCCTGCCAATCTGGAACGCCTACAGCTTCTTCGTCACTTACGCCAATATCGACAATGTCGCGCCGGCAGAGGTCGATCCCGCCGGCGTAACGAAT
The DNA here is from genome assembly GCA_021372425.1 of Spirochaetaceae bacterium. GTDB lineage: Bacteria > Spirochaetota > Spirochaetia > Treponematales > Rectinemataceae > JAFIHQ01. The sequence continues at coordinate 2,661 of JAJFUL010000349.1, read as the reverse complement.
GTCCTGGACAGATGGATACTGTCCGTTTGCGAAGGCATGGTCGCCGACGTGACGGCCGGCCTCGACGCCTACGACATGCAGGCTGCCATCGCGCCGATCATCTCCTTCATAGACAGCCTCAATAACTGGTACATCAGGCGCTCCCGCAGAAGATTCTGGAAATCGGAGAACGACAGCGACAAGGCACAGGCCTACAACACACTGTACCGCATCCTGCGCAGGCTGGTACTGGTGGCTGCGCCTATAATCCCCTTCATCACCGAGGAAATATACCAGAACCTGAGGGTGACGGACGACCCTGAGTCGATCCACCTCAGCGACTGGCCGAAATACGACAAGCGGTTCCGCGATCTCGGCCTCGAGCGCGACATGGCCTCGGTACGCCACGCTGTATCGATGGGACGAGCGCTGCGCGTTGCAAACGAGCTGAAGATTCGCCAGCCCCTGGCTTCGGTTCAGCTTGTCACCAAGATTCCAGAGGAAAAAGCTGTACTGAGCACAATGGAAGACATTTTGCGTGACGAGCTCAATGTGAAATCGATCATCTTCCGAGAAAACGAGGAGGACCTGGTCGAGTACTCAGCCAAGCCTAATTATCGGGTGCTCGGAAAACAGCTTGGCAAGGACATGCGCCGAGCGGCCGTGGTGATCGAGGCTCTGCCCATTGCCCAGCTGGAACAGCTGGTTGCAGGCAAGCCGATCGAGATCGAGATCGAGGGGCGCAGCATCCCGCTATCGCCGGACTCGGTCGAGATCCGCAGGGCTGAAAAACCCGGCCTCAAGGTCCTTAACGAAGGTACGCTTACTCTGGCGCTGGACACGGTCGTTACAAGGGAGCTCTTGCTGGAGGGCTATGCCCGGGACCTTGTACGGGGCATTCAGAACCTGCGCAAGGAAAGCGGTCTGGAGGTCACGGACAGGATCAGGCTCGAACTGGGCGGAGACTCCGACCTGAAGGAAGCCGCCTCCCTGTTTGGCGATTTCATCGCCGGGGAGACGCTTTCCATACGCATGCAATGGGAGGGCGAACAGCCCGAGGGCCTTTCTGCAGACGGTGCAGGCGACGCAACAAAAAAAGCTACAATATTCAGCTCCGCCATTGAAGCAGGAGAAAAGACCTGGAAGGTGAAAATAGCTCGTGCGAACTGAAGCTGTTCATTAAAAAGACAGAGCCTGCTTCCGTTTACACCGCCTCGACCTCTTTCTCAAACTGACTGTTATAAAGATCGGCATAGAACCCATTCTGCGCAAGCAGACTCTCGTGTGTCCCCTGTTCCACGATATCTCCGTGGTCCATAACAAGAATCCAGTCTGCATCGCGGATTGTCGACAGGCGGTGTGCGATTATGAAAGTGGTACGGCCTTTCATGAGATTATGCATCGCATTCTGGATAAGAACCTCAGTGTGGGTATCGACAGAACTGGTTGCCTCGTCAAGAATGAGAATGGGGGGATTGGCAAGGAAAGCCCGCGCGATGGTGAGGAGTTGTTTCTGCCCCTGGGAAATATTGGACGTTTCTTCATTGAGTTCCGTTTTGTAGCCCTGGGGGAAAGCCTCGATGAAATGATCGGCGTGGGCGGCCTTTGCCGCTTCAACCACTTCTTCTTCCGTCGCATCGACTCTTCCATAGCGGATATTATCAAGGACGGTTCCATTGAACAGCCAGGTGTCCTGGAGCACCATGCCAAAGCTGTGGCGCAAGTTCGCCCTTTCATATTCGCGGATATCTTTGCCGTCGACCAGGATCGCACCCGAATTCACATCGTAGAACCGCATGAGAAGCTTCACCATGGTCGTTTTGCCTGCCCCTGTGGGGCCAACAATAGCCACGCGCTGGCCTGGCTTTATGATTGCGGAAAAGTCGTTGATGATTATCTTGTCATCCACGTAACCGAAATGGACATTCCTGAACTCAACCTGACCTTTAATCTCTGAAGTCCTGATAGCATTCCCGCTGTCGGGCAATTCCTCTTCCTCTTCCAAAAATTCGAATACCCGTTCCGATGCCGCCGCTGTTTGCTGAAGCACATTCGAAATATTGGCGATCTCGGAAATTGGCTGTGTAAACGAACGGACATACTGGATGAAAGCCTGAATATCGCCGATACCTATGGTTCCTTTCACTGCCAGGTATCCGCCGACGATCGTGACACCCACATAGGCGAGATTGCCGATAAAACCCATAAGGGGCTGCATGATCCCCCCAAGAAATTGGGATTTCCACGCTGAGTCATAGAGGGTGTCATTGAGGCCGTTAAACTTTTCTATGTTCTTTTCTTCACCATTGAAAGCCTTGACCACGGCATGGCTGCCAAACATTTCCTCTATGTGGCCGTTCACATGCCCCAGATAATCCTGTTGTGTCTTGAAATACTTCTGGGACTTTCCGACGATGAAACGGATAATGAAGAAGGATAACGGTAGAATCAAAAGCGCGACCAGTGTCATCTGCCAGCTGATGCTTAACATCATGATGAGGATACCCACAATAGAGACAATAGAGGAGATCATCTGGCTCAGGCTTTGGCTCAAGGTCTGGTTGATGGTGTCGACATCGTTCGTGATGCGGGAAAGCACTTCGCCGTGACTTGTGCCGTCAAAGTAACGCAAAGGCATTCTGTTTATTTTGGCAAAAATGTCTTTTCTGAATTGATAGGTTA
>JAJFUL010000348.1 GCA_021372425.1 Spirochaetaceae bacterium | reverse complement strand
TTACGGCCAGCTTCGGAATCTCATCCTCTTCCTGGCTTATCCGCTCCCAGATTCCGTCCAGGTCTTTCGGAACATCCTTCAGGCTGTGACATGACCTGATGATCCTGGTCCCGAAGGTCCTGCAGGCTTCCTCGAGCGTCGCAACGTGGAAGTCTTCCTCCAGGTCCAGATAGGCGAAATTGGCATTCGCATCCGACTTGGCGAATGAAATAGCCTTAGCCATCATGACGAGCCTCACGCCTTCCCCGTCGGAGAACAGTCCGCCATCGCACTTTCGGCGCACCGTAAGGATGCAGGGCAGGCCGGCTTTTTCAGGGAACGATCGCAGGAGGAATTTTTCCGCAGGATCGAGATAATCAGCGCGCAACTCGACCAGATCGACGAACATGCGCTGCGTATCCAGGATCGCAAGATCCTCCGCTATCGTCCGGCCAGTGAGACAGAGACAGACAGGCAGATTCCGACCATTCATATACCATCATTCTATCCTATCCATAGCTATTCTGGCTATGCCGGAAAGCGCCTTCCGCCACCTGTCAACGTCTTGCCCTGATTGCAACTTTATTGCACAATAGGACAAGAATGAGCATCGGTTTTAAGGAGAACCTCGTGTCTACCGATTCAGCATCAAACAAGATTCCCGAAGAAGCGCTGGGAGCTTTTCTCGATGGCGTCCTCGCAGAACTCAAAACGCCTTCTGACCCAGCCATGTTGACCCAGGTGAGGGCGATTTTCAGAAAACGTATCCCCCTCAATCTGCGCTCCTACGCGGCAGCGATTTTAATACTTCGCGCAGCGGGCCTTTCGCATCCCCAATCTCTGAAATCATCTCCATCCACCACATCGAAGACAGAGCGCGAAGCGCCCGAAGCACGCAGGGACGGGATCGCCATGGTTCCGCTTTTCGTCTCGATGGGGAAGAGACAGAGGCTCCGCCCCCAGGAACTGAGATCGCTGATCAGCGAAAAGACCGGCATCCTTACCAGCGACCTGGGTCGTGTCCATTTGTTTGACAATTATTCATTCATCGATATTCCCGAAACAGAAGCCACCCGCATCATCGAGGCTGTGAATGGCGCCACGATTCGTGGAAAGCCCATTGAGATCAAGCCAGCCAAGAAGCGAGTGATGTCTGCCAAGGAGAGCGATGGTGACAACACGAATTGAGCGTCTGCGAGTCGGTCAAATTGGTGAGAACACCTACGCCATTGACTCGCAGGGGATAGGCGTCCTGATCGATCCGGGTGACGATGCCGCGAACATCCTTCATTTTCTGGATCAGAAAAAATTTGATATATCCATGATCGTGCTCACCCATGGCCACCTTGATCATATAGCAGCCATCCCCGATCTCCTGGAAGAATGGAAGGGCAAGCCGATAACTGTCGCTATTCATCCGAATGATGCCGGATATCTCGGGGAAAACGGCGAAGCGACGAATGGCGCCACCTTCAAGGCCGTCCGCGCGGAAGGCTTTTTCGAAAGTTTCTGGAAGCCAATGCCTGCAGCATCGCTCTTTCTGAACGAAGGAGATTTTGTGCCCGGCACGACGTTGCTGGTGATGCATACGCCAGGGCATAGCCCCGGTTCGATCTGCCTGTATGACAGAGAGGCCGGCTTTCTTGTCTCAGGCGACACACTGTTCCGCGATGGCGTCGGCCGCGTGGATACTCCGGATGCAAGTCCACAGGCCATGCAGAAAAGTCTTGCGCGGCTTGCACTGCTCCCGCCCGAGACTATCGTTTTTCCAGGCCACGGGCCGCGGACGACCATCGGCCGCGAATTTTTCGGGCTTGACGGGCTACCTGATTCCAGCAGGAATTGTTCCTGATTCAAGGGGATTGTCACAATGAAACGACTCTTTGCCACTGCATGTGTATGTGCCCTTTTGTTGATTTCCGGTTGCGCCGGCAAGCCGCAGGCGGAAATCAATCGTACCGATTTCGTGCTGGGTACAGTCTGCTCGATCCAGCTTTCTTCAGGCGGTTCCGACAAGACCGCCGATGCGATATTTGCGCGACTCCGGCAGATCGACGACACCATGAGTGCGAACAAGGACGGCACGGAAATCGCCGCTGTCAATGCCGCAGCAGGCAAGAAGGCGGTGACGGTCTCCGCTGACACCTTCTATGTCATCTCCAAGGCGCTCGAATATGCAAAAAAGACCAACGGCGCCTTCGACCCGACCGTCGGTCCGCTCGTTAAGCTCTGGAATATCGGAAACGAAGGCGCCAAAGTTCCTGCAGCCAAAGACATCAAGGCCATGCTCGCCTTGATCGACTACAGGAAAGTGGAAATGGATCCTGCCAAGCTCACGGTCCGTTTGCCTGTCGCGGGAATGCGGCTCGACCTTGGAGCGATCGCCAAAGGCTATGCTGCCGATGAGGCGGTTAAGATACTGAAGGCGCAAAAGGTCAAATCCGCCATCATCGATCTTGGAGGCAACATCTTTGTCTATGGCAAGAAAAAAGATGGTTCACCCTGGATGGTCGGCATCCAGAACCCCTATTCGGACAGAGGGGAGTACATCGGCCTCGTGACGGGGCACCAGATGACCGTTGTTACTTCCGGGGTATATGAACGCTATTTCATCGAGAACGGCAAGCGCTACCACCACATCTTGGACACAAAAACAGGATTCCCCGTGGACAACGGCCTCGTATCGGTTTCCATCGTTACGGATTCGAGCATAGATGCGGATGCTCTATCGACTTCAGTTTTTGCGCTCGGGCTGGACAAGGGCATGGAATTCGTCAAATCGCTGCAGGGTGTCTACGCTATTTTCATCGATGAGAAAGACAGAGTCTACTTGAGCCCCGGCGCAAACAATGTTTTCAAGCTGACTGATTCGAAATTCACGCTCAGCGAATAGCCGCAAGCCCGCCTCTCGGGCTGCGCTCCTTTTAGGCGACCGAAGGCTCGCCGGGCTCTTTCTGTTCCTCGAGCTTCATCAGTTTCATCCTCGTAAAGCACCAGGGTGCGCCAAAGCTTATCCAGATGCCCAGGATGGCATAGCGGATAAAGCGGACGAGGGGCTGCCCCGAAGCCAGGTCTTCTCCCAGGATCAGCTTTGGCACTATATAAACGAGGGCTGCAGTGCCGTCCCCGACGATATATCGCAGAATCTTCTGAACAATGGTGCCATTTGCGTCAAACCTCAGCTTCTCTCCCGTCAGC
>JAJFUL010000327.1 GCA_021372425.1 Spirochaetaceae bacterium | reverse complement strand
TGACTATCAGCAATGAATAGCCGAATTGCTGCAGGTCGAAGGAAAAAAGCTGGATGTACGGGTCCTGTGGATTGCCGAAATCTATGGCGGCAATATTGCCAAGGGCGCAGGCCATCTGATCCATGAGCCCGCATGGCTTGCCGAAATGGTTATTCTCAGCATACTGGCCTATTATGGCAATTTCGGAGGGAGACAGGGCCATCCCCGCACAATCCGAAAGGATGCAGCCGATCAGCACCTCGAAAGATGCCGAACTTGAAAGGCCTGAGCCAGGGAGGACATTCGACTGGATGTACGCGGAGAAGCCGCGAAGGCTCGGGAATTTGCCGGCTTTGGCCGCGGTCTTCCTGATTCCATCAGCTATGCCCCTGACCAGGGCTTGCGATTGCCCCCTTTCATCAGGGTGCATGCTACCATCCGCGATATCGACCTCGAATTCACCAAAGCCTTCAGAGGCGATATGGACAATCGTGTCGGGGCGAGGGGCTGCGACAGCAGCCATGTCCATCTGAATGGCCGCGGCCAGCACATTCCCGTGATTGTGGTCTGTGTGGTTGCCGCAGAGTTCCGTCCGGCCTGGAGAAGAATAGAAACGCAAATGGCTGGCCGCGGCGAACTCGGGGAAGGTCAGGCGGAAGCTGGCCACCAGACTTCCATAGCGTTCGGCTTGTGCCGTAGAATCTTCGTCCCCATAAAGCTGGCGGAGATTGGCAAGTCGGGGGACCAGGCGGGGAACCTCGAGCCCCTTCTTGTCGAATGAGTTTCTGGCTCCAGTAGTGCTATTCATAGTGTCTTCCATGTACTCACCTTAAAGTAATCACCTTAAAAATGGAGAGGCAAGAACCTTGCCCGGGCATGTCACTCCTCTTTATTCTATAGTCCTTGAGACTCCAGGGAAATATATCGAGCGAGAGAAATCGTCCGGGCATGAAAAAAGCGGCCCCCCAAAAGGCCGCTTGCCTGGCATTTTTCAAGTCTGAAAACCAGATTTCAGGGTTGCATCCTTATTTTGCGGCTTTCAGGGCTTCAAGTGCGAGGTTGATGAATCCACCAACAGTGATAGATACTCCGGAAATGGCATCGGTCTTGCCATCCTTGCCGACAGCGACCTTTGAGGGATTGCCGGCCTTTACGATTGCCTTCTCGATGCGTTCAGCCTGCACATACCATTCGCCGTTCTTGGCATTCATCTTGTAGTTGCCGGCCACGCTTTCGAGAATTTTGGACTTCTTTGCTGCATCGCTCGGAATTCCATTCAGGACGACATCGACGATGGTGCCATTCACGACAGTGATCAGCACGGAATCCTTCCAGCCGTTCTCGAATTTGTCGCCTTCCTTGTAGTACCAGCCATCTTTGTAGGATCCCTTGGCCACTGGCTCGGCAGCGAGAGCTTCCTTTGCAAGGGAGAAGAATTCGGAAACCGAGAGCGAAGCACCGCTGATGCCATCGGGATGGCCATTTGCATCCATCTTTGCGAAGTTGATGTCTTGGGTTTTCACAAGGTAGTCTTCAACGGCCTTGGCCTGGACATCCCACTCAGCCTTGATCTTGGAGGCTTTGACCATGCCGTACTTCCCGGCTGCTGCATAGGACTTTTTGTCGGCAGCACCGGCAATATTGGAAACGCCGTTCCATGTGGCGTCGACAATCTTGCCCTTGCTGACCGTAAGGATGATCTGGGCTTTCCAGCCAGAGCTGGAAAATGTATTGCTTTCCGCAAAATAGACACCGTCTTTAACCTTGGTCAGATTGACCTGGGCGAAGGCTCCGCTCGTTATAATCAGAAGAGAGACTAACAACACAGCGATCTTTTTCATGATCCCTCCATAATATTGTGGCTGTTATATAGGACAGCTTTAATAATATAAATATAAAAACATCGAAAGAGGAAATTGTCAATAATCTCGCGTTGTCCACGGCACGTTTCTGCGGCAGGCTTTCTTGACAGAAGCGCTAAAGCTCCTTAGTCTTTATCAGCTATCCGCTGTACGTGTTTTTCGAAAATACTTTCGAGGAGCGATTGCGAATGAATCAGCTTGCCGAAGAGCTCAACGCGGTTCTGTCCACCTCCGTGGCAGGGCGCCTCCTGTCTGAAATGGGCCGCCGCATGTATTTCCCGAAGGGGATCATCACCCAGGGCGCCGAAGCGGGAGAAAAGGCGTACCGGTATAATGCGACAATAGGCATGGCTTATGAGCAGGGAAAGCCCATGGTCCTCGATGCCATCAAGGGAGCCCTTCCAACCCTGGATTCTTCCGAAGCTGTCGCCTATGCTCCGACCGGTGGTCTTTTGAAGCTTCGGAAGCGCTGGAAAGCCGAGATCATAAGAAAAAATCCCTCCCTCCAGGGCAAGACATTCTCGCTGCCTGTCGTCGTTCCCGGGCTGACCGCCGCGGTCTCCTACATAGCCGACATGTTCATCGAG
>JAJFUL010000326.1 GCA_021372425.1 Spirochaetaceae bacterium | reverse complement strand
TGGAAAACCCCCTCGGCAGACACCCTAAACGACCGCGGGCTCATGGGGGAAGGCTGCATCGACATTCCGGGGATCAGAAAATTGGTGGAATCCGCAGGTTTCTCCGGATTCGTCGAAGTGGAGATATTTTCGGATCGTTATTGGGCCATGGATCAGGACGCCTACCTCGAAATGCTGAAAAACAGCTGGCTGAAGCATGTCTAATCTGGGCCTGAACGAGAGTCATATCCTTGAGGCCTTTTCTGCAAAGGTTTGCAGAAAGCTAATTTTTTGGATTGACAACTATGGGAACCGATTTATAATCAATAATTGTTTTCATTCATAAATGTATTGTGCCTAATGGGGATACCATAAAGATCGGCTTTTTATGGCCCCTGAAAAAATCTTCCAAGGAGTCATGAGAATGAAGAAAACGATTGCAGTTCTTCTGATGGTTACCGCACTCGCGCTCTCGGCGAGTGCTGCTACGACCGGCGGCGACATCCTCATCGGGTGTCTGCAGGATGTGACGGGGCCAACTTCCACTTTGGGCAAGATGATCAAGGAAGGTGCACAGTGGGCTGTCGATGCCATCAACAAGAACGGTGGCGTAAGTGGTCGCCAGGTCCGCATGATTACGTATGACACGAAGGGCGATGTTCAGGAAGCCATCAATGCTTTCAAGCGCCTTTGCACGAGCGACAAAGTCAGCGCCATCATCGGGCCGCCTGTCGCCAATATTGGTATCGCCATTGCGCCGCTCTCCGAGCAGTACGATGTTCCTGTTCTCGGCTTCTTCGTCGATAACAGGGCGACAATAAAGCAGGATGGAAAGCCCTACAAGAATATGTTCCTCTTCCAGCCTTCCGCCGATCAGCAGGGCGCCATTATGGCCAGCTATGCAGCCCTCGAACGCAAGTACAAGAGCTTCGCCGTCATCTACAATCAGGGCAATGCATACTCGGTTTCGCTGCTCAACGGTTTCAAGTCCACGATAGACGATATTCCCGGAACCTCGATCGCCATCGAAGTTCCCTATCAGCCGGCAGACAAGGACTTCAAGACTATGCTGAGCAAGATCCGCACTGCTAAAGTCGATGCAATCTTCGCACCGAACTACACGCAGGAGTTGATCCTCATTGTCCAGCAGGCAAGGGCGATCGGATTCACGGGACCACTCATCTGCGGTCTCGATGCATGCCCGCCCTTCGCGACCCTCTGCGGCCCTGAGGCCGACGGAGTTCTCTATATCAACAACATCCTCGAAACCGATCCGGACACCCAGCCCATCATCAAGGCTTATAAGGAAAAAACAGGCAGCATTGCCACCAATAAATTCTTCCTCGGCTATGATGTCATGAACATCCTCGCCAAAGTCGTAGGCCAGGTGGGAGACTCTCCTGCCGCGGTTCGGGATGCCGTCGAGAACCTCAACAAGTACGAAGGGCTTACCGGCGTCATTACCATCAATCCCAAGACTCATCAGACCATCGGCCTTGAAATGGTAATGGAAGAGATCAAGAATGGTCAACCGGTCTTCCTGAAGCGCTATACGGCGCCCAAAGTAAAATAACGCTGAATCTAAACTGGTAACAGATATTTCCGGTTGCTGTCCGGGCCCCACATTGGGCTCCGGGCAGCTTCTTTGAATCCAAGTCGCCCTCCATGCGTGGGCGCACACATAGTGGGCAAGAGATGTCGCTGCAAATCATAGTAAATGGACTGGCGCTGGGCGCCGTGTACGCCTTGATAGCCATTGGTTTTGCACTCATTTTCAATATTCTCAAGTTTTCCAATTTTTCGCACGGAAGCGTGATGACGGCCAGTGCCTTCATAGGCTATGCTTTTGCGGCAAAAACAGGTTTAGGGCTCTTCCCTGTGATCCTGGTGTCGATGTTGGCTGGCGGCCTCATTGCGCTGTTCGGCGAATTCATTGCCTTCAGGAGGATCACCGTCAGGAAGGCAAACCCAATCTATTACTTCGTATCCTCTATCACGCTGGGCACGCTTCTCGAATCTTTGGTCACCATCGGTGCAGGGCCGAATTTCTACAATTATCCTCGGTTTTTCAAGAAGCTCGTCCTAAATATCGGGGACATCGTGATTTCGAGATCGGACCTGATCATGTTCGTCACATCCTGGTCGATCCTGTTCATCCTCGTGTTCATTCTCAAGAAAACACGCCTGGGGCGAGGCTTGCGGGCCGTATCCTTCGACCGCGACACCTCGATTCTCATGGGCATAAACGTCAATGGAACGATTCAGCTTGCTTTCTTCATTGCCGGCGCGCTCGGCGGCCTTGCAGGCGTCTTCCTCGGCATCAACTACACGCTATATCCGCAGCTTGGAAACATGGTCGTCAAGGGCTTCATCGCTTCAGTCATCGGCGGCCTTGGCTCGATTTCTGGAGCCATGATCGGAGCGGCGCTACTGGGCCTCACCGAAACGCTCCTGGTAAATTTTGTCGGATCAGGGTATTCGCCGGTCTGCATCTTCCTGATCATGCTTGTATTCCTGCTGCTCAGGCCGCAGGGGATCGCCGGATCCAACATCCAGGAAAAGGCATAAGGGGCGCAACAATGGAATTCATCATCTCCGTACTTGTTTTCGCTCTTATATCGGTAGTGGCCGTTTCCGGCGTCTATATCCTCACGGGACTGACCGGCATGTTCTCGCTCGGGCAGGCTTCCTTCATGGCTATCGGGGCCTATGTGTCGGGAGTCCTTGTCACGAGGGTAGGCCTGCCTTTCTGGCTTGCGGCAATAATCGCCGTGGTCGCGGCAGTCCTTATCGGCTTCGTCGTCGGCCTTCCGACCGTCAGACTGAGGCGGGATTACATTTCACTCGTGACACTGGGCTTTGGCGAGGGCATCACGGCGCTTCTTAATCAATCGGTGCAGCTGACCGGCGGCGCGATGGGGCTCTCCGGAATCCCTCCGAAGACGACGTTGCTTCTTGCCTCCATTTCGGCAATTGTCGCCGTGGCTCTTGCAGGCAGTTTCAAATCATCGAAGTACGGAAGGCAGTGCATC
>JAJFUL010000315.1 GCA_021372425.1 Spirochaetaceae bacterium | reverse complement strand
AGCCGTCCTCTTGTCAACTAAAACCCGCCTCTCCTCACTCGGGCCAGCGGAGTTCCATCTGGATCGGCTTTTCCAGCATCAGGATATCGAACAGCGGGATTTTGGCTTTGAATACCTGGCCATTGACGGAACCGCCTTTCGCTGATGAGGCTGATTTTGGCAACGTGACGGTTATTTCCAGCGCGCAGGCGTCGAAAGCGGGCATGGCTTTTTTCCCGATGATGACCGTTTCGAGGTTTGTCCTGTAATCGGCGGCGCTCACCGGATCTTTATCCAGGGCTGGCGGGTTGAGGTTTTCGATCAGAACCTCGTCCATGCCAGGAAAAAGCGAATAGGCCGCTTCCGCATTGTCTTTCGTTATATTCAGCGCCAGCTCCCGCTGTGCCGGCTGGCTGCCATATGCCGGGACCTTGTTGTAAGTGATCATGCCGGAAGGCACCAGCGAACTGTCTTTCACAAAAGCATTCAGGTCTGGTATCCATAGCACCGATGTGAGTGAATTGGGACTTCCCGAGGATACATCGACAAGGGAAATCGATTTTCGTCCTTCGAATTCCGCTTTAATGCGTGCAATGTCGAACAACTCGGCCTTAGCCGGAATGTTGCCGATTTGCCGCACCCTGGCCGCCAGGGTGTCGGGCACATCAATCCTGAGGGAAATGCGCGCACTCGCGTCATTGCGGATTGTCGCATCGACCCTGCCGGAACAGGAACTCATGAAAAAAATACACAGCACCGAGGTACCGAGCGCAATAGCCAGCCAGCCCTTTGCATGGCGGGGACGGCCTGTCGAAAGAAGAAAACGATTTTTCATTCTGTACTCCATGAAATCCTTCCTGTGATCCTATTGTTTTCTCGAATAAACGGGCATTGGCCTTGTGCTTTGCCGCAGCAGTATTTCGCCGACCCGATCCAGTGTCGCCTGACTTTCGAGGCTCAGCCGCCTGAAGGTTGAATGGCTGACCAGAATGCCTTGGTGCAATTCCCTGCAGAGCGAATCCAGCCTTGCCGCGACAGCCAGCGTGTCCCCGAAGACCGCATGCTTGTATTCGTCGGGAGGCCCCAGTTGGGCGGAAACCACCATGCCTGAATGGACGCCAAGGGAGATGCTCAGCTCGGACTGGAATCCATCTGCCGAAAGGTCTTCCTGGAGCCCCCCCAGATTGTCCAGGAAAATATAGGCCGCGGCAAGCGCCCTGTCGGCATTCAGGCTTTCGTCCGCAAGGCCGAACATAACGATCAGCGAATCGCCGGTGATGGAGATGATCCTCCCTCCCTGGATGCCCGCCGCATGCGCCCACAACGCATAATATTTATTGAGAAAAGCCGCGGCCTTCCTGGGTCCGAGCTGTTCGGACAGCTCGGTGAAACCCACAATATCGGATGAGATGACCGAGACCAGCTGGCGGAAGGGTGCATCGCGCTTCACCGGCAGATATTGGCGGAAGACATCAGCAGCCTCGGGCTCCGCACTGCGCTCTTCAATCAAGTGGTCAATCCTGTTGCGGAGGCCGATCGTCCTGATTCTTGCGGCCAGTAGCATGAAATCGAAGCTGAGTATGCCCATCAGCGCGAACAGGTGTTGCGACGATGAGGTGAAATTTTTGATTCCCGAGAAAAAGTGCGTGATCTTTATTGCTTCTTCGTATTCGGTGGCAGAGAGCTGTCCTTTGGCAAGCGCGCTTGTCAGGTTGATCCGCTTGTCCAGATAATAGTAGAAGAAAAAGAAGATGACGGCAGAGCCGATCGAAAGGAAAGCTTCTGCCGTCTGCTTGATGAAAGGTCTTTTCACCGAGAGCGAAATGGTCTGAAACAGGGCGAGGTAGGCGGCCGCACACCAGAGCAGCACATTGGTCGTCTCGAAGAAATTCATGCTGCTGGTGGCTGCACGCAGTATTGTGTAGCCTAATGGCGTTATGAAAGAGAAGATGAAACGCAGCACTGGTATATGCCCATATCCGGCAAGCAATACAGTCTGGATCAGCATGAAGAAGAGGACGAAGGCCGAAGAGGTAATCCCCATCGAAAGGGAACCCGAGGTCATCAGTATGGTCACCATGAAGAAGACGAAAAGCTGGCTGCTGTAGTAGATGAATTCTTCGCTGAAGCGCTTGATGGATACTTTCATTGCCTTCCATTGTAATCAACGCACAATGCCATGCAAAGCCCTGACCGGCGATAGGAAACAGCCCCAGGAAACCTTCCCTTGGCCTGAATCTGCGCTTGTTTATGTTTCATTCTGCACTAACTTGGGTTCAAAATCAGCGCAAAGGTTACTTTTTTAGTTTTTTTTCTCATCCTGAGGCATGACAAGGTCGAGCAAAGCTTGACTTGAGAATTCTTCGGTGTAAAATAGAAAATCCTATCGAGTTTTTTTCTGTTCAAGGAGGTCTTATGAAAAAGCTGTCGAAGTACACCGCCCTGTTGCTGGCGATGGCCTTCATTCTGGCTGGTGCTCAGGTATTCGCCGCGAATGCCAAATTCCACATCGGCGTTGCGACGGGGACAGTCTCTCAGTCAGAAGATGATCTGCGTGGCGCTGAAAGGCTCATCCAGGAATATGGTTCTGTAAAAGATGGCGGAATGATTCAGCATATCACCTATCCCGATGATTTTATGTCCCAGCAGGAGACGTTCATTTCTTCGGTCGTGGCCTTTGCTGATGATCCTCTCATGAAAGCCATCGTCATAAACCAGGCAATTCCCGGCACGACAGAAGCCTTCAAACGCGTGCACGCCAAGAGACCGGACATTCTCCTTCTCGCCGGCGAGCCGCATGAGGACCCGCTTGTCATAGAGAGCGCCGCGGACCTTGCTCTTCAGGCCGACTTTCTTTCCCGTGGTTACACGATTCCGTGGGCTGCAAAACAGCTTGGCGCGAAGAGCTTTGTCCATATCTCCTTTGCCCGCCATATGAGCTATGAGACGCTCGGTACCCGGCGCGCGATCATGGAAGAGGCCTGCAAGGACTTGGGGCTCAAGTTCTATTTTGAAAGCGCGCCAGATCCGACTGGTGATATTGGCATGCCCGGTGCGCAGCAGTTCATGCTCGAGAAAGTACCGCAGTGGATTCAGAAGTACGGCAAGGACGCCGCCTTCTTCTGCACGAACGATGGCGAGACCGAGCCGCTGCTCAAGCAGCTGCTCACGTATGGCGGCATCTTCGTGGAAGCCGACCTGCCTTCGCCCCTCATGGGCTATCCAGGGGCTCTCGG
>JAJFUL010000303.1 GCA_021372425.1 Spirochaetaceae bacterium | reverse complement strand
AGAACCCTCGCTCTTTGCCTCCGGCAAGAAAAAGACCAAATGGAATCCTGAAAGCTTCGATAAAGAAGCAGTCAATAAAAAATTGGCACGACGCTGAGCTACGTATGTAGCGGAATTGACGGATACTGGACAGGATATATTGTTGAGGGAAAACTGCCTGCCATCCTGTCTCATTAGTGGTCTTCTATAAAGTTGATTGTCCGACCTGTCTCATCAGTGAAAATTGTTCTTGACAAATTTGGAATACTGATCATATCATTGATCATATCAGAGCGACTTGCGGCAGAAAATCAGCCAGGAAACCCGCACGAAGGAGGCGAACATCATGACCAAACGGCAGCGTCTTGAACATGCTATAAAAGGCGAAACGCCGGATCGAGTGTCTGTCTCCATCTACCAGCATTCAACGGTGCACCAGCGCGGCGTGCGCCAGTTCGCTGAGTGGATGTTTGCATTCCATCAGGCCTGCGAGGCCATCGCCGCAACGCACGGCTGCGGATGACATGGCAGGCTACAAGGGTGACCGACAGCATGCGCCGATGCGCAGCTGAGGGACAGCCCTTCTGCAGACACAAAGAGCGTAGAGAAAGGTATCAAAATGAATAGGCAAATCGAGAGCATATCCGATGTCGTAAAGCCTAATGCCCATACAATCAAAGCGATTTCTCGCAAAGAAGAAGCATACCGAAAAATTCTTGAAATAGTTCTGAGCGGCACCCTTGGAAATGGTGATTTTCTCAACGAACAGTCGCTTGCGGAACAGTTCGGTATGAGCCGCGCGCCAGTCAGAGAAGCGCTGCAGATGCTCTGTTCCGAGCGGATTCTCGAAAATGTTCCCCGCATGGGCTATCGGGTGGTACCTATCAGCATCAAGGAAACCATTGACGCCATTCATGTCCGCCTACTGCTTGAACAGGAAAGCGTGCGCCTTGCCTGCCGCAACCGCACGCCTGCTGCGTTGGCAAAGCTCGACGCCCTTATCCTTCATCAGGAGAAAAAAATCGAGGAGGATGAAAGCAGCATCCACTCATGGATCCTCAAGGGCGATCTTGTGCACCGGACCATTGCGGAGATGAGTGGGAATACCGTGCTAGTCAGAGCCATCGTCTCGCTTATTGACCTGCTGCGTCGTGCGAGTATTCAGCTCTTGCTCGGTGGTGTGGACAAGCCGCTCGACATCCATTACCACATGAAACTCCTGGAAGCTGTGCGCAGGGGAGACGAAAAGGAGGCACTGGAGCTGGTGACAAAAGACTGCCAGATCTTAAAAGACTTGATCTGGAAACAATAACCGTCCTGACAGCCACGCTGGCTGCAGGATAACAAAGGAGCGGAAACGAATGAGCATTATGAACACCCCGAGTATCCACGAAGACAAGATCGACCTTGCACGCGCATGTATCGAGCACCGTGCAACCTGGATGGCGCTGACTTTCCTTGAGATGCAAAAGCGCGGCCTCGATGCCGAAGGCATTACCCGTGCCGCGGTGCGCCAGACCGGCCATATCCACGGCGCGCGCATCAAAGAGAAAACTGCAGATGTAGAAGATTTGCGCGACTTCAATGCCGCCTTCCTCAATGAAGACGGCCGCAAAAACTTTGAGATCGACATTGTGGAGGCAGAACACGACCACCTCAAAGCCGAATTTCACTACTGTGCCCTCGTGAGCGCATGGCAGAAACTAGGGCTCGATGAAGCAACAATCGCGCTCCTGTGTGACATCGCGATGGATGGGGACAGAGGAATTGCCGAGGCAATGGGCTATACCCTCGACCTCAGCGATACCATCGCCAAAGGATGTAAAACCTGCAAGCTTCACTTCCACAAATGAAGTGGCAGTGGACTGCATAGATAATATGTTTAGGAGGCACCTATGAAAAAGAAACTGATCGGGTTGGCGCTCATCTGCGTCATCTTCGCGCTTGCCGCTAGTCCGGCCTTCGCCGCACCCAAAACCTATCGCATTGGCGTCATGGCTCCCATCACAGGCACCAACGCCGAGTATGGCAAGGGCTTCCAGATCGCAATGAAAATGGCTGCGGACGAAATCAACGCCAAGGGCGAGATCAAGCTTGAACTCATCATCAAAGATTCGAAGGGCGACCCCAAAGAAAGCGCAGACATCGCGCGCCAGTTTGCTGACGATCCTTCAATCATGGCAATTCTCGGCGACTTCACCAGTTCTTGCTGCATGGCTGCTGCACCCATCGTCGACGAAGCTGGCATTGTGCTGCTATCGCCCACCGCATCGAATCCCGACTACGCCAGCATGAGCAAGTACGCTTTTTCCATCATGGGACGGCAGGATGGTGAAGCGCCCTTCTTTGCCACCTACCTCCTCAAGAAATACGCAGGTGCGAAAAATGTCGGGCTCATATGGGTCAACAGCGACTGGGGCAAGTCCGCTCATGACAACCTCGTCATCCAGGCAAAAAAGGAAGGACTCAACATCGTCGCGGACGTCAACTATCTTCCCGACGAGAAGGACTTCAGCTCCGCTATCGCTAAACTCCGTAGGGAAAAACCCGACCACATCGTCATCATGGACCAAGGCTTGGTACCGAATATCATCAACCAGATCGCTCAGGCTGGCTGGACCGATGTGCGTATCACTACGCTGGGACCGGGCACTTCCGAGCAGATCCTCAACCTCTCCAAAAAGAACGCCGAGGGCCTTTTGCTCACCACACCCTTCTTCATCGATGCCGACAATAAGCCAGCGAAGGCATGGGCTGACCGCTTTGCTCAGATCGCCGGTTTCTTCCCTACCGTGCACCCCGCTTGTGCCTATGATACGGTTTACCTCATCGCCGCGGCCATCCGCAACTCAGGCGACAAGGTCACAAGGGAAAGCATCCGCGAGAACCTTCAGAACCTCAAGGGCTTCGTGGGACTTACTGGGCCTATCCAGTTCAACCCTGCAGGCGATATCTTCCGCAAGTACCTCATTGTGGCGGTAGAGAACGGCAAGTTCGTGCGGAAGACCGACTATGAGTATGCGAAATGATTGGGCTGGCGTAGTTGCCGCACCAGTATGAGCGCATGGTGGACGGCTAGCTTTGTCGCCCACCTATGCGCCTCTTTTACTATAGGGAAGAACACCGATGGATTACTATCTATCACAGATCATCAACGGCATTTGCCAGGGCTCTATCTACGCGCTCATGGCTATCGGCTACTCGGTAGTTGTAGGCGTGGTGGGGCTGGTCACCTTCACTCATGGCGAGGTGATCATGCTGGGAGCCTTTGCCGCCTACTACACCTTTGAATTGCTAGGCAACAACCTTGTCATTGGAGTGCTCGCGAGCTTTCTCGCCTCTGCTTTTGTCGGCATATTCATCTTCAAAGTATGTTATGAGCGATTTTTCAACGCGCCACGGCATATCTCGCTCATATGCACCATCGGCACCAGCATGCTCCTGCGCAACCTCGCCCAGATCATCTTCGGCCCGAACAACAAGCCTATGCTCGAAGTCGTGCCGAACCGCTTCTACGGGCAGGGCGTCGTGGGCTTCACTCTGGTACAGCTCATTGTCATCGCGACTGTCATCTCGCTGTCCTTTCTGCTCTTCATCTTTTTTAATCGGACGCGCTGGGGCATCATGCTTCGAGCAGTGAGCCAGGACAAGACCGCAGCGGCCATGATGGGTATCAATGTGCGCCTTACAGCCCTGCTCGGCAACTCCATCGGCTGTGGACTGGGAGGAGTTGCAGGCATGCTCCTCGCCATTTACTATCAGACCCTAGTGGCCACCATGGGCGGTTCGGCAGGCATGAAGGCATTCTCTTCCTCGGTGCTGGGGGGATTAACGAACATTCCGAGCGCGGCGGTTGGTGGCCTCTGCCTCGGCCTTGTGGAAAATTTGGGCATCACCATATCCTCCGCGAGCTTTCGGGACATGTTCGCCTTCGTCTTCCTCCTTCTAGTGCTCATCGTCAAGCCCGAAGGCTTTGGTAGAAAAACCGGAGTGCGCCCATGAGTCAGAACATACATCAGCCGCCCAAGTCATCTGCCAAAGAGCCTTCCGGTCTGCGTGCCGGACTAGTTCGCATCACTGCGCTTCTT
Organism: Spirochaetaceae bacterium; assembly: GCA_021372425.1. Lineage (GTDB taxonomy): Bacteria > Spirochaetota > Spirochaetia > Treponematales > Rectinemataceae > JAFIHQ01. Next base: position 704 of record JAJFUL010000303.1, on the reverse strand, counting down.
GAGCGCCCTGCGTGGCGCATCACCTTCACAATCATTGGCATCACCTTTCTGGCCGTGGTACCACTATTGAACCTCCAGTCCTACTACATGGGCGTGCTCTGCCGCATCCTTATGTACACTATTCTCGCAGGCTCGTTGAATGTCATCAACGGATACTCAGGCCAGTTCAACATCGGCCACGCAGGTTTTTACGCCATCGGCGCCTATGCATCGGCACTCCTCTCTCTCAAGCTGGGTGTATCCTTCTGGCTCGCGCTGCCCCTGGCTGGTCTGCTCGCCATGCTGGTAGGTCTTGTGGTTGCCCTGCCCACCTTGCGCCTCCGGGGCATCTACCTCGCCATTGTCACGCTGGGCGCCTCGGAGATCATCCGCCTCATCATCCTCAACTGGATGAGCCTAACAGGAGGACCCAACGGCCTACGGGGTATCCCGGCGCCTGTCCTGTTCGGCATCAAGTTCTCGAGATCTCAGCAGTATTATTATATCTTCCTCGTGTTGAGCCTTATCTTTTTCTTCATAACCAAGCGGGTCATCAATTCGAGGATCGGAAGGGCCTGGATATCCATCCGAGAAGATGAAACCGCTGCGCGCTCCTTAGGCGTAGAGGCTATGCGCTATAAGGCGCTCAATTTCATGTACGGCGCCTTCTGGGCCGGCATCGCGGGCGGTGCCTTCTCGCCCTATTTTAAGTTCATCTCCTCAGA